>JAFDGP010000214.1 GCA_019309245.1 Deltaproteobacteria bacterium
CCTCCAGGCGCTTCTGTTCTTCCTGTGCCGCTTTGAGTTGATTTTCCAGCGTGGAGATTCGTTTCGAAATGCCCTTGATTTCTCTCTTTTTGATCAGGATTCCACCGCTGCCGTTTTCAGGAGTTCCTCCGGCCAAAAGGCCCTGCAGGCAAAGCCGATCTCCCTGTTTGGTGACGATTGTGCCGCAAGCCTGCCCGCGTTCACGAAGCGTCAGGGCCTGCGACAGGTCGTCGACTACCAGGACATGTCCAAGCAGGGCCTCCATGGCCTGCTTGCAGTCTTGCCGAATTTTTATATGCTCGATCAGGCGATCTTGATGTTCGCCGGATCCTGGCCGGGATAGTCCCAAAGGTCGAACCCCGTCCAGCGGGACGAAGCCACACTTTCCACCGGAAGAACTGCGAAGGGCCTCAATTGCCGCAAGACCACCCTTTGGTTTTTTTACGATAACATATTGCAGCGCATCGCCCAGGGCAGCCTCAACGGCCGCTTCATACGAAGCCTCTGGCTCGATAACGTCCGCCAACAGGCCGCAGATGCCTGCCTGGTCAAGCTTTCCGGCCTTCCATCGTTTCATGACGTTTCGAACCCCTTTTTTGAACCACTCATAATTTTCATCCATTTTCTTGAGTGTGGCATAGTGGGAACGCATTTTCTGGCGCTCGAGTTCGATTTGTTGCACACGTCGTATCTGGGCGGCAAGGGCTTCCCGGTTTGCGCGGACCTGCTTGTCCAATGACTGACCCTGCTGTTCAACCTCATGGTGGTTTTTCTGAAGCGCCTTGCGGGAGTCTTCAAGGCGGGCGAGGCGGCTCTCGAGGTCGGAAATTTCTTGCTCACATTCGCCTTTTTCTTCCATGACCCGACCCAGCCGTTTTGACAGGGCAGCCTTGTTGCGGTCGGCTGCGTTCAGGGTGTTTTCGTAAGCGGCTTTTTCGCCGGTCAGGTTCACCAGACGACTCTTTGCCGCGTCGAGGGTTCGGTTCAGTTCAACGACCTTAACCTTTAGGGAGGCATGATGGGCGTGTTCACTTTCCAGGGCCTTGCGGGCCTTTTGGGTGTCGTGAGTGAGTGCTGCCTTGCGCACTTCAAGCGCCCGGCACTCTTGGTCGATGTCGCGAGCCTTTTCCTCGATGCCTTTAATTTCTGCCTCACATTGACCCGCCTCAGTGTCAAAGCGCTCCAGATCTCTTGTGGCATACGCGATGTCGGCTTCAAGCTTATCGAGGCGGCGCTGTATGTCATGCCTCCGAGCCCGTTCCTCAGTGATCTGGTGATACCTGGCGGCCCTGTCTTCCTTGATCCGCTGGATCTCGGCATCCAGTTTGGCCAGTTCGGATTCGTGCTGAAAATCCGTGTCCTTCAAGGCTTCCAGGAGTTTACCGGCCTCCCGGATCTGGGCCGTGATTGTCTTGTACTGATGGACGGCCAGCTTCACTTCCAGGTCCTGAATCCGGGCTTGCAGCGCCTTGTAACGTTCCGCCTTTCTGGCCTGGCGTTTCTGGCTGTTCATCTGGCGCTTGACCTCATAAATCACGTCGCTGATCCGCAGCAAATTGTTCTGCGTGCGTTTGACCTTTAAAAGCGCTTCATGTTTCCGGCTCTTGTAGCGGGTGATGCCCGCCGCTTCTTCGATGAAATAGCGGCGTTCCTCCGGACCGGCGTCAATGAGCGTGCTGATCTTGCCCTGCTCAACAATGGCATAGGCTTTGGAGCCGAGACCGGTGCCGGCCAGCAGATTCTGGACATCTTTGAGCCTGCAAGGCTGTTTGTTGATGAAATAGCCACTTTCACCGGAACGAAACAGCCGACGGCTCACCATGATCTCCGAGTAGTGACGGTATTCTTCCGGGACCGTGCCGTTATCATTGACGATCGTTAGGGCGACCTCCGCCATATTCGTGGGTCCCCTGTGCTCGCTGCCGGAAAAGATCACGTCTTCCATGGACTTGCCCCGGAGCTGTTTGACGCTCTGTTCGCCCATGACCCATCTCATGGCGTCCACGATATTACTCTTCCCACAGCCGTTGGGACCGACAACGGCACAAATCCCGTCCGGGAAACGCACCGTTGTTTTGTCCACAAAGGACTTAAATCCCACGATGTCGAGTTGCTTGAGTTTCATGGCAAAACACCTCAAGGCATGGTTATGTCCGGCAAGCCGACCAAGTGCAAGAATCCTAACAAAGCCCGCTGGTCTTGTAAAGGGCAAATACCACAAAATGTATACGAATGTAAATCAGATACAACATATGGGGTCGTCGTCAAGCAGGGCCAAGCCGAGAGTTGTTGCCTCGCTTGTTTTTGAACACGTCCCCCGGCACCGGCCGGATGATCTTTTTTCAAGGCGATCCCCTTGATTCATGGGACTCCAAAGGCCCTCATCAATTTTCATGTAAGATTCACGTACAAACGGCTTGCCAATAGACGTTCACTAAGCTAGTTTCCATCCATAAATGGCCCTTTTTCCTCTGAGCGGCGTTCTCCGCGGGTTTTCGCCTGCGAAGTACGCCCGGTACGTCTCGGCGAAAACCCTTGTGCGGCCTTGCTCAGAGAAAAAACTGCTCATTTATGAATTGGTCCGCCTGAGGCGGAACGCAAGAGCCCGTTGATTTTTTTCAGTTCGTGGATGGGCACAAGCTAGCTTTAATCGCAAGATTTCGGATGTAGGCGGCAACGGGGATATGTTTAATTTTCGATTTGGACGCGGTCTTGCAACCGCTGAAAAATCTTATGATTTTCCGCCGTTCAGGCCCCCGAGCGAAGCGGAGAGCCTGCTGTTGAGAATGACGCGCGGATGTCCGTGGAACCGCTGCGCGTTTTGTCCGATGTACCGCGGGATCCGGTTCGAAGTCCGCGAAAGCGAGGCGGTCCGACGAGATATTGACACGGCCAAAGAAGTTTTGAACGAGCCGGTTGAAACCGTGTTCGTGGGAGATTCCGACAGCCTGGTTGCAAACACGCACACGTGGTGTGACATTCTCGCGTCCCTGTACGAGGCCTTTCCGTCGATCACGCGAGTGACTACCTACGCGCGGGCCTATACCCTGAAACGCCGCTCACTTGAGGGTCTCAAAAAGATCAGGAGGGCCGGCTTGACTCGGCTTCATATCGGCCTGGAAACAGGCAACGCCTTGGTGCTGAAGAAGGTCAGAAAAGGGGCCACCCCGGCCACCATGATTCAGGGGTGCCATCAGGCCAAAGAGGCTGGTTTCGAGGTTTCCGTTTATGTCCTTGTTGGGATCGGCGGCAGATCTTTGTGGCGGGAACATGCGCTTGAGACGGCCAGCGTGCTCAATGCCATTGAGCCGGACTTCATTCGTGTCAGGACCTTGATCCCCCAGCCGGGCACAGCGTTATACCGGTGGTGGAAAGCCGGCACCTTTGAGCTGCCAGCACCGGAACTTGCCCTCAAGGAGCAAAGGGTGCTTATCGAATCCCTGAAGGTCAATGCCTATTACCTGTCAGACCATGTGTCCAACTATGCACCGGTCCATGGGAGGTTGCCTGGGAATCGCTCGGATATGCTTAAGGTCATCCAAGATATCACGGATCGGCTCCGAGGAGACGAAAACTTTAGACAATGCATTAAGAAAAGATCGAAACATATTTATTTATAGGACAATATTATGCCAATCTATGAATTTTCCTGTTCGGATTGCAAAAGGGTTTTCGAGGTGTTGGTCGCCCGTTACGAGCATCGTGCGCAGTGTCCGCACTGCGGAGGCGAACGGACCAAGCGCCTGATCGGCGCCCCCTCGATCCAGGTCAGCACAGACCGGGCCACGCCGCGTATTGAGAAACGGGTCAGGGAGTATTTGTTGGACGGAAAGTTTTCACAGGCCACACGCTTTGCGGACAAGGCCGCCTCAATGGTCAAGTCCGACAAAGTCAAACGCATTGCAGAGAAACTGCATCAGAAAACAGACAAGTAGGCGGGGATCGGATGCCGTCAGGCGGCTTACTGTCTTTCGTTCGAGATTTTTTGTACCGACTCCAGCACTTCGGCCATGATGCCGTCGAGATCCTGTTCGTGCAGGTCTAGAAACGCCATGGCATCCTCTTCAAACTCGTACATCATTCCGTCAATTCCCAGGCCCAGACCTGTCATCATCGCAATTCCATCGGCCATGTGGACTATGTAGGCCAACGGGTCATTTTGCGATCGAGAAGGGTAGTGGTGATAACGGATAGCGGTGGTCAAGGCTTTTGGAATGTTCCACTGCTTGCATACCTCGGCCGCGATTTCACAATGGTCAAACGCTAGAATTGCCTTTTCAGCGGCCAGAAAGCCATCATCGCTGTCTGCGATAAAATTTTGAAAAGCCTCTCGGCGTTCCAGGATATAGGGATCCAGAATGAGTTTCCCGGCGTCATGAAGCAGCCCTGCGGCAAAGGCATCGTTGGATAGTGCCGGGTTTTTCTTGTTGGCGATGAGCCTTGCGCCGAATGCCACGCCGAGGCAGTGGCGCCAGAGTTCCCCTGCGTCAAGACCGTAGCCCGGCAACGTCGTGCCCAGGATGGCGGCGGTGCCTCCCATGGTCACCAGCTCGGCCAGGGCCTTGTGCCCCAAAACGACCGAGGCATGCTGAATGGAGGCAACCTTGCCGCTTAATCCGTAGTAGGAGGAGTTGGCCAGTTTCAGGACCCTGGCGGCAATAGCCTGGTCTGTTATGATCTCTCTGGCTTTAAGAACGGTTTGAGGCATAGGCGGCAATTGCCCGACGTTTTTGAGAATGTGCTTTTTAAGGGCCTCGCCCGTTTCATGGCCGTTTTCTTCCAGCCCGGACCGCCCGGCTCCCTTAAGGCCATGCGTGATGTCCAGTTCAATGATGTTCTCACACGCCGGGCAGGGAAACGCGATGGCCTTTCCAATGGGAATCCGCTCGTCCGGGATCTCGAATGCCTTTTTACATGCGGAGCAGGTGATTTTCATGTTCCGAGTCTTTCCCGTTTAAATTGAGTTCCACCGACAGTCAAGTAGTGGACGGACGTTTTACAGGTCAACTGCCGGCTATCGGATTCGCAGTGTTTTGTTTGTCCTCTTGCTGAACGCTAACAACATAAAACATCATCCGCAGGCTGCACTTATGGACGACTACCGGCACAAAAAGCCAAGGACCTCGGTGAAGTGAGTCAGCACAAATCGTGCCAACATTATGGGATAATGAGGCCTTTGAAAAATGTTCAATCTTGGTCAAGTTCAAGGATGGTGATATCCGCCTGAGGCGGAGAGCCAGACGCAGAAATTGGGTAAAAGGGGCCATTTTGCAAAGGTCTCATAGGGAAAACAATTGGGGAATGGTTAAAGCCGATGTGTTCTCTAGCGGGCCATGGTCAGCGGTTGGGCTTCTTCGTCTTGCTGGAGATGGAGGCACCACCGTCTGTACTTGCACGCAATCTGGTCGCAGTAGGTGTCCGCCGTGCCGAAGCAATCAAAGTTTCCCTCGTTTTTTTGTTTTCTCCGGATGGTTTCCTTGGCGACTTCCACGAAACAGTCGCTGCAAAGCGAAGAGCTGAAGGCGTCGGGGCCCCACGCGATTGCCGACTCTTTTTCCCATTGTTTGCCGCATCGAATGCATTTAACGAGCAATTTATTCATGGCCATTCCCCTGACGCGTCTGTCGTTCCGAACTCCCGTCCGCGGGCCAATGAGGCAACCCACGCAACGAGAGTGGATCGGAAATTTACGCTCGTACCCATCGTTTTTTTTCGGCTCATGGATGGGCACTAACTAGTGCCCATCCACGAATGGGAAAAAATTGACGGGCAACGACGTAAGTTTCCAATTCATAAATGAGCAGTTTTTTCTCTGAGCAAGGCCGCACAAGGGTTTCCGCCGAGGCGTACTTTGCGTACGTCGCAGGCGGAAACCCGCGGAGAACGCCGCTCAGAGGAA
>JAFDGP010000215.1 GCA_019309245.1 Deltaproteobacteria bacterium
AAAATTCGGCGGCATGTGCTGGACCACCATCACGCCCGGGATGGTCGGGGGAAACCGGGCCAAGACCCTTTTCAAGGCTTCGGTGCCCCCGGTGGACGCTCCAATAGCAATCACCTTATTGGTTGTCTCTTGAAGCGCCCGGCTGGAGACCTTGAGGGCGGGGCCTGCCGGGGATTTGTCACCATTGCCCCTTGACACCCGGGCTCTGGCGGCCGCCCTGATCTTATCCGCAAGCTGTTGCTTCATGTCCCCCACGGTGTAGGCTGCGCCCGGTTTTGAAAGCACCTCTATCGCCCCGCTCTCCATGGCCTCCAGGGCCAGCTTTCCCCCTTTTGGGGTGAGTGAGCTCACGATAATCACCGGTATGGGATGGTATTTCATGAGCTTTTTTAAAAAGGTAATCCCGTCCATTCGGGGCATCTCGATGTCCAGTGTCACCACATCGGGCTGCAGCTTGACGATCTTGTCTCGGGCCACATAGGGATCAGGGGCGGTGCCGATGACTTCCATGTCCGGTTCTTTGGAGAGCTCCTCCGTGAAGATCTTTCGGACAATGGCCGAGTCATCCACAATCAACACCTTAATATCTCTCATGAGTCAACCTCACCTAAAAATCACAGCCGTCCAAATCGCCCTTTTCTTCCAGGGGATCTTCGTGCAGGCCCAGCACGTCCAGCAATGTGTTTTTGATCTCCTCCGGCCTGAAGGGCTTGCTGATACAGGCCTTGGCACCAAGGCTGATCAGCTCTTCAATACGCTCTTCACGGCCTTCCGTGGTCACCACCACGACCGGTGTGTCTGACACGATATCCTGATGGTTCAAGGCCTTCAGGAAGGCAAAACCGTCCATCTCAGGCATATGCACATCAGTCAGGATCACATCCGCCCATTCCCGGTCCAGGACCTCCAGGGCCTCCCGGCCATTGCCTGCCTCGGAAATATGGCCGATGTCAAAGCCGGACATCTCCAGGGTTTTTTTGATGATGGTTCGCATGGATGACGAATCGTCCACGATAAGAACATTAAACGCCATGGGAGGCCTCCTTGGCTGTGGGTTGCCTAAACCATGCCCAATACATCTTGGATCCTGTGGTATTCGTTATAAAAATCGATGACAATGGCTTCAAGGTCCCGGCTGGCCAATCCAAGCTGGTCCATGACCTCCTGCTTGCCGCGGCAGGACAACCCGTCCGCGCCCACGCCGATACCCACAGATAGGGCAATGACATTGGCAAGATAGACCAGCCTTGTGACTTGGTCATCTTGCGAGGCCTGCTCCGGCCGGTGATGAAATGCGATGGCCGTAACAATTTCCTCTGGAAAGTCCCACGTCGCGGCGATCTTCCCGCCGATCTCCGCGTGATTGGTGCCGAACACTTCGGTCTCAGCCTCCAGAAAAGAATGGCTCCCTGAAGCCACCAGGGCCATGATCGGCTCGAAATATTCGTCCACAAAGCCATCCAACACCACCTTGCCGATGTCATGCAAAAGCGCTGCGGTAAACAAGGACGGGGGCTCATGCCCATTGACCCGCTGTGAAATAAGCCGGGCAATCACGCCGGTGGCCACCGCGTGTTTCCACAAATCCCCCTTGGCCAGATCATATCCCTTGTGTTTTTTCTCAAAGAATTTCACCACCGCTCCGGCCAGCAAAATATCTTTCAACTGGGCATTGCCCAGCAACACCAGCCCTTCCCGCAGGGAGTGCACCTTTCTCGAAAGCCCATAGTAAGCTGAGTTGCACAGCTTCAGGACATTGGCCGTAATGGACGGATCATACTCGACAATGGCGATCACATCCTCTACAGAAGCTCCGGCATCTTCCAATACGCTCAGCGCCTGTGTAGCCACACTTGGAAAGGGCGGCAGAGCTTTAATTGCCGCGGTAATGTCTTTGACTCCCATCATAACACCTTGGTCCCCATGCCAGAAACCTTGAGCGTGAGCTCGCCGGTAGCAATATGTAACCACATGGTCCTGTTGGAGGTGCCTCCAACGTCCTCGGCCTTGACCATGACGTTATTGCGCCAGAACATCTTTCTCAATGCTGCATAGTTGCGCTTTCCGATATTGAATTTTCCCGAAGGATCCATAATCTGAGAGCCGCCGGCCACCTTGGAAACCATACGATTCTTTTCCGCCCCGAGCTTGTAGCAAGCCTTGAACAGCAGCGGAATGCCGGTATCGGCAAACATCAAGGGGTTTTCCTTTGCCTTAGCATGGTCCAAATCCGAGTCAGGAAGCATGTAGTGGAGCAGACCTCCGACCCGGGCAACAGGGTCATAGACCGCCAGTCCAATACAGGAGCCCAGAGAATGGGTCACCAGGACCGCTTCAGGGTCACGGCTCACCTTCATATCCGCGATGCCGACAACGACATTCAATATATCGTTCCTTTCTCAAGCCAGTGGGATATCTTAAAGGAAAATCGTTTATAAAAATTCAAGGACCAGTCCTTCCGCCCCCCTCACTGCACCCACCTGTCCAGCTTTTCAAAGGCATCTGCCGCCGCCTTGCAAAGCACACTGAGCTCAACGGGCTTTGTAAAATAGTCATCAAACCCGGCCTCCCGGCAGTCCGCCAGATCAAATAAAGACGTATATCCGGTAACCGCATTAATAATCGCAATGGGATCGTTTTGCCGAATTCTTCTGACAAGTTCTACCCCGCTCATTTCCGGCATATTCAGATCCAGAAACATGACGGGGATGTGCTCTTTTTTCAATAACTCCATAGCATCCCTGGCATTCTCAGCACTATAGACGCTGTATCCGGCCTTGCGAAAAGCAAGTTCGAAGGCATTCCGTATGGCCGCTTCATCATCGACTACCAGAATCTTTCTGTCCATCGCGTGATATCCATCCTTTCTGTCATGGATCTCTTTGCCCATCCGTCGCGTTCATCTTATAGGAAGGGCAAGGTGGTGACTCTACGCCCCCCTTGTTATTGAGGTTCCCTTCAGTCTGCCTCTGACAGACAGGGGGTGTACACGTTGGCGGATCAGGACTTATTTTCACGAGAGTTCATGCTGATTATGTCATGTCAGGAGTCGCCCAGGACCGCACATACGGCGTCCAAGACCTCTTTTGTCGAAAGGGGCTTTGACAAAATCCGCTTGGCGCCCATCATCCCGGCCATAGACAGGCAGTCTCTCCATTCCAACCAGTTCCCACCCCCGGACATGGCGATGACGCCTACACCGGGGTAGTCACGGCGCAGGGTTTTGATTGTCTCCAGACCATCTTTTTCGGGCATTAAAATATCTGTAATGACCACATCGATTGCCTGCGCCTTACAGAGTTGAATCGCTTTTTTCCCGTCCGTCGCCTCCAGGACTTCATATCCCTCACGCTGTAACACGTCGCGGAGTGACCTCAATATCTGTACATCATCGTCTACAACCAGGATTCGTATCATCTTTCTTACACTCTCCAAGATAGATATCTCTGAATAGAGGTCCTTATCCTGCCTCGCGTTCCCGGAGCAACTGCACGTGTAGTACCACCCTAAAGATTTTAAAAATAGCCAGAGGATAAGGCTCCGGGTCCATGGCACATCCTACGTCGATCATCACCAGGGCGACCCGGTCTCCGAGAAAATAGGCAAATGTCATGTGTCAATTCCCAAACCCAAAAGATGGGCTCTTCCCTCTCTGCGACCTGCAGCCTGCAGCCGGTATGAGAGGGAAGAACCCTGTGAGAAGAAGGCTCATCGCAACGAAATGGTCATACTTTTAAAAGTCCTTGAACTCAGCCTCACCAGCGGAAGGCTTATCCCCATCCATGGGAATCACGGCCTTAGGGTCAGGGGGTGCAGACTTTCTGTCCTTGGCGTTGAGCTTGGAAGTGGCCTTAGAATGATGAACAACCGTTTTGGGCGCAGGGCCCTGGTGGGACATGGGCGCCGCAGCAGTCACTTGCTGCTTCCGGGCCTCCTGCCCTGTTAATTTAAACGTCGCCAGCATGCTCTGCAGCTCCTGGGCCTGGGCGCTCATCTCCTCGGCGGCGGAAGCGCTCTCTTCAGAATTGGCGGCGTTTTGCTGCACCACTTTGTCCATCTCGGCCACAGCCGTATTCACCTGCTCAATGCCTTGGGCCTGCTCATTTGAGGCCGCCGAAATCTCACCAACCAGATCACTCACCTTAGCGGCCGCCCCAGCCACCTCTACAAAGGCCTCATTTGTCTTGGTGACCAATTGAGAGCCGGCGTTGACCTTTTTGACCGTGTCTTCAATAAGACCGGCTGTATTTTTGGCGGCATCCGCAGCCCGCATGGCCAGGTTTCTCACCTCGTCGGCCACCACCGCAAATCCTGCCCCGGCCTCACCAGCCCGGGCGGCCTCTACAGCGGCATTTAAGGCCAACAGATTGGTCTGAAAAGCAATCTCGTCAATGGTCTTGATGATCTTCTGGGTCTCTTCACTGGCCTTGGAAATTTCCTCCATGGAGGTGGTGACCTCTGCCATGGACCCCTTGGCCTGGTCAACAGACTGGTTGGCCTCCTGCATGAGGTTGTTCGCCTGGGCTGCATTGTCCGCGTTTTGTTTTGTCATAGACGACATCTCTTCAAGGGACGAGGAGGTCTCCTCTAAAGATGCTGCCTGCTCGGCCGCCCCCTCGGCCAGGGACTGGCTTGCAGAGGCCACCTGGGCGGAGGCCGATCCGACCTGGTCAGAAGCTGAGGCAGCTTGCATCAGGGCTTCGCCCAAGTTCTTGATAGCTGTGTTCAGGTATTGTTTCAGTTGATCATAACGGCCCCTATAGTCTCCAACGACCTGTTTGGTAAGATCCTTGTTTGCCGCGGCTTCAAGCACGTCTATGGTTTCCATGATGGGAGTAACCACACCATCCATCGTTCGATTTACCCCATTGACAACCTCAGCAATATCCCCTTTGAATTTGCTACTGTCGCCTCGATAGTCCAGATCGCCCTCAGCGGCTGCATCCGCAAGTTTTTCCATCTCCCGACCAAGCAGATTGATCTGATGCCCGAGCTCATTACAAGCCACCTTAAGTACATTATAATCTCCCTTATAATCCGCATTGACCTGGGTCTTGGAATCTCCGGCAGCCAATTTGTCAAGCACACGACCAATATCTTTCATTGGAACCGCCATGCCTTCAGCGGTATCATTCAGGCCTTGCACGATGGTCGCCCATGCGCCATGATAGCTGGACACATCGGCACGGGTGTCGAGTTCGCCTTCTGCCGCAGCCTGTTTCATGGTTTCCGCCTCAGCAATCAATCCATTTAAGGCATCGATGAGCGCGTTCAGGTTGTTCTTGACCTCATTGAAATCCCCTTTGTACTCATCTGTAATCTTTTCAGGAATGTCGCCCTTGGAGATCCGATCTACATACTCTGCTGTTACATTGATCGGGGCCACAAATGCATCGATTAGATCGTTGATTCCTCGGATCAAATTCTTGTAACCCATAATCTGGTAGCCATCCGGGTTTCCTTTGGCATCCAAATGCCCCGCCAGAATATCTCCCGCCAATTGCTGCACCTCTGTAACCGCCTGTCTCTCTCCGCTGATATCAATGACGTATTCCAAGCCACCGATGATATTGCCGTCCGTATCTTTGATAGGAGCCCCAGTGTATCGAATCGGCAGGTCCCCGGAAGGCAGCTTGGCCACCGTATCATTGGTAAAGATACCGTTCTGCTGCATGGCCTTGGCTACCTGGCAGTCCGGGGTGTTGCAATGTTCTGTATTAAAAAGACTGTAGCACTTCTTTCCCTTGACTTCTTCGGGTGTGCTGCCAACCGCCTGGGCCCCGGCCGAGTTCATAAACGTGACATTGAACTCCTTGTCAATTGCCATAACTGGTGTCGGCAATAGATCCAGGATCTGCATCGAGAGTTTGCACTTCTCAATATCTACCCCTGACATGCTTGTCCCTCTCCTTTCTTTCGGATTCATAGCTGGTTCCTTTTTTTTTGCTGTTTTTTTCTTTGTCATGGGTCTTACTCCTTTACATCTAAAATCAGATCTGGTTCTCTTTGTTACATCCCCGCTGGTTCAGGTTGCACGGTTGCCTCCTGGGCGGCCGCAGCCTGGCCGGACGGCGGGATTGTTGTCTGTGCATCCTGTGATACCCCCCCGGTGCCCTGATCGCCCACCCGGGTGGCCGCCTCAAACTCTTCGCTGCAAAGCACCTTGTCAATATCGAGCAAAATCTTCACGCCACCTTCCATCTTGGCCATCCCGAGGATGAAGTCCGTGTCCAGTGCAGCGCCGAATGTGGGGGTTTCCTCAATGTCATCCCCTTTGATATTCAGAACCTCTGAGACCGAATCCACCACAATCCCAATGGGGACCATGCCGGTCTCCCCATCAATCTCCACCACAATAATGCATGTACGGTCTGTATAGTCGATCGCATCCATCCCAAACCGCAGCCTCAAATCCACCACGGGAATGACCTTGCCACGCAGGTTGATCACCCCTTTTACATAAGAGGGGGTCTGGGGCACGGTCGTGACATCCATCATCCCGATGATCTCTTTGACCTTCAAAATACCGATTCCGTATTCCTCCTGATCCAGGGCAAAGGTGAGATATTTTGCCTCCTTGTCTGAAACCGCTTTCACGGCTTGATTCATGGTATCAGCCAACTGTGCCATGGTCTTTTTCACCTCCTTATACTTACGTATTTTGGTTATGAGTCTTTGTTGGATCTTGCCATAAGACCCAACGGCATTCCGAATTTATCACGTCGCCCTCCCCTCTTATGGTGAGCATCTTGGTTAACACCGCCACGACGTCATCAAAGTCACTGTCACAGTCCGTCAGGAAACGGGGCCACAGCCTGTGTGCTTTGGCGATGGTCGCCTCTTCCCGGTCAGGAAGGACCAGGATGATCCGCACATCCTGGAGCAACTCCCGGATATCCACGAGCCCACAAAGCTCCTCCCGGCTGGCGGCCAAGAGAATGGCAATATCCACGTTCCCCGGCTGCCGGAGTCGGGTCAAAAGGTCCTCCATTGACCGGCAGACCCGGGTCTCATGGGCCGGGAGAAAGGCCTCGAGCACCTGCTCCAGCCTTTGTCCGGCACCCTGTGGCGAGGCAGCATAGAACAACAGGCTCAATGTGGATCTCCCTCCCTTAAACAAACGGTCATGCATGGACTGCCGCCAACCGGAAAGACCTTTATCAAGGAATGTGCCACGGTTGCCGCCAGACCTGCGAAGAAAGTTATTTCTTCTATTTACATATAGTTAGACGGATAAATAGCCGGAGCCGGAGGGGACAAACGGCAGGAAAAAGAGTGCCAAATCCGGGACCGTCTCATTTTTGGGACTCCCGGATCCGGGATGTTGACATCATGCAAAGCGAAAAACTGCACGGCCAAAACAGATGGAACCCACGGGGGAACCCGTGGACCTTTGGAAAGGCCGATAGGAGGGAATCCGCCCCGGCCTCCTGATCAGGAGGAGACCGACATAGGGTCGGCCTGACGGCGGATATCGTATTTTTTCAAACGGGCATAAAACCGCGACCGCGACAGCCCTGAGATGCGGCAGGCCTCTTTTATATTGCCTTTCGCCCGGGCGATGAGGTCTTCGAGGTACTGTCGTTCCACGGATTCCACAAGGACCCGCAGGGTCATCATCTCTTCGACGGACTGTCTATTAACCCGGCAGTGTAAGGTCTGATTCTTTCGGTCACGCGGCCTTGCAGCCCGGGCCAGGGCAACCCGAATATGATTCGGCAAATGGACTCGAAAAAGCATGGGGTCATCTCCCGCCTTGGTCAGTGCAACTTCAATCGCATGAATCAACTCACGCACATTGCCCGGCCAGGTATAGGCATCCAGGGATTCGACAAACTCGGCAGAACACCCTTTAATCCCCATCCCGTACCGCGCGCAAAACCAATCCAGATAGTAAGTGGCAATGGACCGGATATCCTTTTTCCGCTCCCTTAAAGGCGGCAGATGAATCACAACCGAGCGCAGGCGGAACAGGAGGTCCCTTCGAAACCGGCCTTGTGCCGCCAGCTTATCGAGATCGCCGTTTGTGGCCGCAACCACTCTGAAATCACTGGTGAGTTCCGTTTTT
>JAFDGP010000216.1 GCA_019309245.1 Deltaproteobacteria bacterium
CCTTTTCGAAGGGGCTCAGGGAACCCATTTAGATATTGACCACGGCACGTATCCCTTTGTGACATCGTCTAATACGGTGGCGGGAAACGCCTGTTGCGGCGCGGGCATCGGGCCTACCCAGATTGACGGAGTCGTCGGCATGGTCAAGGCCTATACTACCCGGGTAGGGGCCGGCCCTTTTCCCACAGAGCTTTTTGATAACATCGGTGACCGCATTCAGCAACGAGGCGCGGAATTTGGGGCGACTACCGGCCGCCGCAGACGGTGTGGTTGGCTCGACACGGTGGTGGTCCGAAATGCGGCTAGGCTCAATGCGTTAACGGGTCTGGCAATTACCAAGTTGGATGTGTTGAGTGGTCTGGACACAGTAAGGATCTGCGACGGCTACCGTTACGGAGGTGAAACCTTGGACGAATTTCCCGCCTCACTTCATGTCCTTGAACGCTGCACACCCGTTTACGAGGATCTGCCGGGTTGGTTAGAGGACATCAGCGAAGTCCGGTATGTGGATGACCTCCCCAAAAATGCCAGATTGTATCTGGAACGAATCGAGGAGCTGACTGAAACCCCGATTCAAATCATCTCTGTGGGTCCGGGGCGAGAACAGACGCTTGTTCTTGAAAACCCTTTTGAACGCGTAAATCGTTGACAAAATAACGGGTTTGGTCTTAAAATAATTTTATCGGTCGGGAAGTGGCTCAGTCTGGTAGAGCACAGCGTTCGGGACGCTGGGGTCGCTGGTTCAAATCCAGTCTTCCCGACCATTTTTTTCGTTCGTTTCCGTCACCTTCCAGTAACATTACTGCGATTCCGGAAAAAACAAGGGTAACCTTATACAAATCACCCCGGTCCGAGAGGCTTTGAGCCTCCCCGCCCTTCATGGCTCAAAAGCGCAGGTCATGACAGACAATGATTGCGATCATCCCATCAGCCGATGAGTATGCCGAAGTCACCCAACAGCAATGATGTTTGTAGGAGACGTGGCAAGCAGTTGACTCATTTCCCCGTGAACCCAACCCCTAGGGTAATGTAGAAAACCATTGAGGTGCCGGCGCCACCAATATCCCATGCTCACCGTTTGGAACCATATGGAAGGAATAGGTATTGGGCTCGCAACCTTCGTTGGGAGGAGCAGGTAAAGGATCTCCATGTCCGTCATGGATTTCATCAAATATGACCAGAGGAATAGACTGATCCTTCTTTCATCTCAACGAAAAAAAGCCCCCGGGCCATGCCAAAAATCTTGCTTTACCAAAGGCGAGGGAGTTCGGTCCCTATTCTGTTGATGTGAGAAAAAAATTATCCATTCAGGCTGGACAGAGTAAAAAATATTCCATTTGAAAGCGTAATATATATTCTTTAACCTATTGTTTTTACATCGATCAACTATATATCCGAGGTCTGGCATAGCATTTGATTAGACAGATAAGCACGCTGGTGAAAAACCGTGTCGAAGTATACAAAGAAAGGAAAGAGCCCCGATGTCCACTCGAAGCAAAAAAACCGAAAGCACCCAATGCTCCACTACACCCGAGGCTGACGCACCCGGTCTGCTCACCTGGGAACAACACCGTACATTGTGCCCGAGCTTTGATGAAGAAGGATTTCCGAATGGAAGCTGCCACCTGACCACCCCGGTTAAGCCATGTCGGGCCGGGGCGTGCCTGATGATCCGTACGTTGCGATTCTCTTGGTACCGAAGCTGGTTTCCATCATAAAAAGACTGTTTCGTCGATTTTTTTCGGTTCTCGCCACCCACAATCCCACAATTTTCGCACGGGTTTTCTCATAAAGTTTCAAATGCAAATACCGATAGAACGGACAACAAGGCTTTTCGTGCTGGTGATAGTCCTGAAGCCGGTGGTCCTTTCCTGCAGAAATCGTGCACAAGGCCTGAATGACCAACAGGATCAGGAAATACGAACGTGCTCGTACAACGCTCTTCGAATACGTTGAATTGGAAACAATGCCTCCTGGCTGTCGGCGCTTTGGCGGCCGGCGTCATGGTGTACGGACTGGATCGACCTACGGAGACCACACTCCTGGGCCGATGGATCCATGGCGCGCTCGAGACCCCCTCGATCCAACCCAGCCGACTGGGCCTGCTGGGCGGGATTATCCCTGAACTGGTCCACCCTTTCGGCTTTGCCCTTCTGACCCTTGCCCTATTCCCACACTCGGCTAAAAAGACCCGGATCGGTCTGTGTGCATTCTGGCTCACTGTAGAATTGTTATTTGAGTGTGGTCAGGGTATCGGGTGGCCCGTGGCGCATTTCTTCATGTGGGCGATGCCTCAACATACCGCATCCACGATGGTTGCGAATTATTTTGTTTTCGGCACCTTCGATCCTTTGGATATTTTGGCCATCTGTGTCGGCATTGTTGCCGCTTACGCAGTGGCTGAGAAAACCGCAATCCCATCTTTAGCCATTCACCAAAAAGGAGGTTGAGAGCCATGTCTTACCTGTCAAAAAACAACGAAAACTGGGGGCCGAAACGGCACCCGCGCCTTGGGGCATGGAAGCGGGCGTTAAAGTCCTTTGTCCTGATCCTGATCACCCTGATAGGCCTGTGGTCCATTGTCGCCACCGGCGGCGGGGGCGGTTCCAGCGGTTCCAGCGGTTCTGTCGTAGGTTCCGGGGAGTGAGCCTGGATCGAGTGGAAGGATTTCCAGAAGTGAGAAGGGATTCGTTTTGGCAGTCTTCTCACTTCCAAATTGTAAAAAATTGAGGAGGTAAAATCATGCACATGAAACGTCACGTCAATGCATGGTGCTTTCCGATCCTGCTCTGCGTTGCCCTGATCGGGCTTTCAACCACGCCCCTTTGGGCCCTGACGGCGGGAGAGACATACACCATCACGGTTTACAAGGTCAACAGCAACGGGACCACGACATCGGTGTCCAGCACCACGGTCACGGCCGACAGCAATGGAAAGATTTCCTTTACCCTCAGCAACGTGCCCACAAGCCCGACCACCAATTTCATCGTTCTGCAGTGTCAGGATTCCAGCGGCACCGTGGTGCGCAAAGGCTTTGCTCCGGCGCCGCCAGCCGGAAGCCAGAATCAGCTCGGGATCAATTCCCTGGCCACATCTTTGACCGATGCCATACTCAAGTGTGGTGAAACAGCCGGAACGGATGACCCTATCCTGGTCGCTTTTGGTTTGGTCTTAACGCGCTCGCCGGGCATTTCAGATGATGATTTGCAAAGGATCGCCACCCTCGGAAACGGGGCGATCCGCGGTACGGGCGGCTTTGAAGATTTTCTCACGGACAATGGGGTCAGCACGGCTCAGCTTGAGACCTTCAGGCAAAAACTCGTCTATAACAGCGCCTCAGGGAGCAAGGATCTGAGCGATTTTACCGCCATGTTCAAAAACGCCGTGGACAACGGCGATGACGATGAAATGGCCAAGGCCGGCGGCTTCATGGCCGAGATCTTTGTAGATGCGGGCAATGCCGCCGGGATTGACCCCACTCTCATTTTGGCCGCCCAGGATGCAGCCGGCGAGGTCACCTGCCAGGCGGAGTACACCGCCATTATGGCCGCCATAAGCTCTTCGGTCCAAAACGGCATGAACCAGTCCATGTCGTCTTTTTTTACCCGGCTTGCTGCGATCAAGCTCAAGACTGAATACACGGACGCTCTTACCACTCTAGGAGCCAGCGGTACGCAGGTGGATACGTTTAACAGCGCGGTCCAGGCCATGGTCACTGCTTTTGAAAACATCGATACCACCTACGGGGATTATTTCATGGATCCGGACGGATACGTGGACTCCCACGGCACCACCCATGCAGCAGTGCAAAATGCCATCGACACGGCCTTTGATACCGCCTTCAGCACCTTTCAAAGCGCCATCCAGTCCTCGAATGCCGACATCACGGCCATGAAACAGGCCGTCGCCAGCGCCTTTGGCATAGATGTGGGAGATCTTCCCAGTGATTTTGGGACCACCCAGGACTTCAGCGGCAATTCTGTAAACTGGCCAATCCCCCAAACGGTCATGGTGAACTGGGTGGCCAGCATTGTCGATGCAGGAGGTGGGCTGACCTATACTCGTGACACGCTGGCCCTGCCAAACGGTGTGCAGTCCTGGATCGGCACCTGCTCAGACAATCAGTATTTTGACCAAAATTCATGTGAAGGCAATGGTGGGACCTGGACCGCAGGTCGGTCCGACTACAGCTCCGAACCCGACTCTTTTGCGGCTCTGATGGGCCTGGAAGAAGATATCCGGATCATCGAATTCACCCGGTTTGCAGTCTATGACAATCTGGATCCCAACTCGCAGACCCAAGAACAAATGAAGGCCGCGGAAAAGGCCGGACGCTTGGCCTTTCAGCAACACCTGGAGGCGGCCAGGGACCGTATTGATGGCACGGTGGATGGGGTTACAGATATCACAACTTCACAGAAAGAAGCGATCATCAAGGTCATGCAGCAGCCAAGTCTCCATTAAGCGCAAACAGTGCTGGATAACAGCAACAAGTGATTCTCTTGAACCGTGGCTTTGGTTCAGAAAAGAGTTTCGTGGCATATATGTAGAGGAGAAAGGATGTCCGAACTGGGGCGTCCTTTTTTTTGGCCAAGCCGTGTTTGAAGTGCCTCAAGCCCTATGACTGAAAGAGCACATCCCCCTCGAAGGGGTCATGCTTGACAT
>JAFDGP010000217.1 GCA_019309245.1 Deltaproteobacteria bacterium
CAGGGATACACCCTCTACGGCTACTTCGATTCCGCTGAAGGCCTTGTCAAGGGGGTGCCCGTGCAGGTAGCCGGCGTTGATGTCGGGCGCGTTCAGGACATCGCCCTGGAGGGCGGCAAGGCCAAGGTGACCCTGGAGCTCAAACCTGATGTGAAAATCGGCGAGGACGTCCAGGCCGCTATCCGCACCAAGGGGGTACTGGGAGACAAATACGTCGAGCTCATTCCAGGTGCCCCGGATGCTCCCGCCATGGCGCCGGGGGGCACGATCCGGCGCACCATCTCGCCGGCCAACATTGACACCCTGCTCCAGCAGCTTAGCGGTATCGGCCGTGATATCCAGCAATTGACCCGGTCGTTTACCGGGGTTCTGGGCGGAAAAGAAGGCCAGGCCTCGTTGCAGCTTATTGTGGATAACCTCAAAGACTTGGCGCAGGCACTGAACGAAACCGTTCAAAAAAACCGGGATAACATTGACCGGACGCTGGACAATTTTGCCGTTTTTTCAGAAGACCTTCGCTATATCAGCCATACCAACAAGGATGCCTTGCGCGAGATTCTGGCCAATTTTAAGGAGGCCTCCGGGCAACTGCGCCAGGCCATTGTGGCTATCAGCCGCATTGCGGAAAAGATCGACCGGGGCGAGGGGACTATCGGCCGGTTGGTCAATGAGGATCAAACGGTGGAGGACATCAACCAGACCCTGGTTGCGCTTAAGGAAATCGCCCAGAAGATCAACCGCGGTGAGGGGACCATCGGCAAGCTGGTTCAAGAAGATGAGACCATTGACAATCTCAACACGACGTTAAGCAGCATCAACGATTACCTGCAAAAAGATGAGCTTTTTCAGACATACCTGGACTACCGGGGGGAGTATCTCTTTGACGAGGACGATGTCAAGTCCTACCTGTCGCTGAGGATCCAACCCAAGGAAGACAAGTACTACCTGTTGCAGGTGATCGATGATCCTGCAGGAAAAGAAAGTGAAACGGTCCATATCACTAAACAGGGCGGCGTCACCACCACCCGGACAACCACGGATATTGAGAAAGACAAGCTGAAATTTTCGGCCCAGATTGCCAAGCGATATTATGACCTGGGGCTGCGCGGCGGTCTTTTTGAATCCACCGGCGGGGTGGGTGCCGACTACTATTTGTTTGACGACCGACTGGTCCTTTCTCTGGAGGCCTTTGATTTTGATCCCGACCGGGAGCCGCACCTCAAATTCAAGGCGGATTATACCCCCTTCAGGTATTTGTATATCACCGGCGGTTTTGATGACTTCATCAGCGACGAAGGAAAAGAATCCGCCTTTGTCGGACTGGGCCTGCACTTTTCCGATGAAGACCTCAAGACCCTTCTATCAGGCGCGCCTTTGCCGCGGTAGCGGTTTTTCAGGACGTGTCCCGGCGGATTTTCGTTGAAGTCCCTACCGGTATATGAGATGAAATACGTGGTTTGGCTTCCACACAACATGTCATAGCCGATTCAAGGGATGGACCCACAAGACGTTGAACGCATAAAGCCCTTCAAGCTTGTCAAGTATTTCACCTTCACCAGCCTCATCGTGATCCTGGTGGGCACGCTGGCCCTTTCCATTGTCATTGCCCACAAGGCCGAGACCGTTCTGATCAAAAGGAGCGAGGAGTATGCCCTGCTGATGGCAGAAAACCTCAACCATCAGGTCTTTCTCCAGTTTGTCATTCCCGCGGCCTTGCAGTTCGGCCAGGTCATTCAACTCAGGAACAAGGCCCTGTTTGACCGGCTGGATCGGGTGGTGAGAAACACCCTGCACAGCTTCAGCGTTGAGACGGTGAATATCTATGACCGCAAAAACAACGTGATCTTTTACAGTTTCGATAAGACATTGCTCGGCAAAGAGGGTTTGGGCGGCATCGATTATCAACAGGCCCTTAAAGGCAAGTCCACATCCAGGCTGGTGCGAAGAGAGGGGTTCTGGAGCACCCTGGTGTGCGCGCCCAAAGAAAGTGAGTTGAGGACGTACGTACCACTAAGGGCGGAAAAACCCCTGTCCAACATCGAGGGGCCGATTCTCGGGGTGTTTGAAATCGTGCAGGACCTTTCCTCCGAGTACCAGACGATTGCCCATTTCAAGTACAGCGTGATGGCCACCTCCGTGTTGATTATGGGGGTGCTGTTTATGGTGTTGCGATACATCGTCAAAAGAGGAGAAAAGATCATCGAAAAAAGGGCGGTTGAGCGGCTCCTGTTGAGAGAAAAGCTCAACCAGGCGGAACGGCTGGCGAGCCTTGGTGAGATGGTGGCCTCGGTCTCTCATGAAATCCGAAACCCCTTGGGAATTATCAGCAGTACGGCTGAACTGCTCAAGGCCAAGACCACGCGCCAGGACCCGAACGACACCCTGGCGGATGTGATCGTGCAGGAAGCCAAACGGCTGAATACCATTGTCACCGACTTCTTGGACTTTGCCCGTCCGCCTTCGTTGAACCTGATATCCTGCAACGTGGGTCGGATTTTGGAACAGAACCTGGAATTCCTGGCCCCTGAGATCCGGCAGAAAGGGTTTGAGATCCGCAAGCGCTTCGCCACGCACGTGCCGGATATGCAGGCGGATGCCGGGTTGCTTTACCGGGCCTTTTTGAATATTTTGATGAATGCCATGCAGGCCATGCCCGACGGCGGGACGATTGCCATTGAGGTGGCTGCCGGAACCGACAGCCTTAGCTGTGAATTTGCCGATAACGGTCCCGGAATCCCGGAGGAAACCCTGAAAAAGATCTGGGATCCGTTTTTTACCACAAAAGAGAAGGGCAGTGGACTCGGCCTTCCGATCGTCAAGAAGATCATCGAAGGCCACGGTGGCACGGTGGTGATTGCCAACCGGGAGGAAAAAGGAACAAAGGTTATCGTCACCCTGCCTCTAAGCGATACAGCCCCGGCGGAAAACAGCAGCGGCCGGACCTGATTCTTGTCGGCGTCACCGGTGACGGGATGCTATGACGGGAGGGGATCGGGTCCGGTAGCGGGGAAACACCATGGAGACCATACTCATCGTTGATGACGAAAGGAATTATCTTGTCGTTCTGGGCGCCTTTCTCTCCGAATTGGGCTATGAGACCATTACGGCGGACAATGCCCCTGACGCCCTGGAGATCGTCGAATCCACCGATTTAGACCTGGTCCTGACCGATATGAAAATGTCCCCGATGAACGGCATCGAACTGCTGCGGCGCATCAAGGAGAAAAACCCGGATTTGCCAGTTGTGATGATGACTGCCTACGGCACGGTGGAAAAAGCGGTGGAGGCCATGCAACTGGGGGCGTTCAATTTTATCCTCAAGCCATTTGAAAATGAGGCCCTGCGCCAGGTCGTGGAAAAAGCGGTGGGGGCCTACAGGCTCTTGAAGGAAAACCGCCGGCTTGTGGATGCCCTGGAAAACCTGTATCGATTTGACAATATCGTCGGAAAGAGCAAGTCCATGCAGGCGGTTTTCGATGTGATCCGCAAGGTGGCACACACGAAGGCCACGGTGTTGATTACAGGTGAGAGCGGGACCGGCAAGGAACTGATCGCCAGAGCGATCCACTTCAACAGTCCTCGCAGAAACAAACCCTTTGTGGCGGTCAGTTGTGCCGCCTTGAGTGAAACCCTGCTGGAGAGCGAGCTTTTCGGTCACGAAAAGGGGGCCTTTACGGGCGCGATCGCCATGAAAAAAGGGCGGTTCGAACTGGCCGACGGGGGGACATTGTTCCTGGACGAGATCGGCGAGGTGCCGGCCGCACTGCAGGTAAAGCTGTTGCGGGTCCTGGAAGACATGCGTTTCGAGCGGGTCGGGGGCATGCGTACCATTGACGTGGATGTGCGCCTGTTGGCGGCCACGAACAAAGACCTCAAGGCGGAGGTCGAGGCGGGGCGGTTTCGTAAGGACCTGTACTTTCGCCTGAACGTGGTCCACATCCACTTGCCGCCGTTAAGGGAACGGACCGAAGACGTCCCATTGCTGGCCGCCCATTTCGCAAAGAAGTACGCCCGGGAAGCCCAGCGCGGTGAGATGACCGTGTCTGCCGAGGCCATGCGCTTTTTATGTAACCATCGATGGCCGGGCAACGTCAGGGAGTTTGAGCATGCCATTGAAAGAGCGGTGCTGTTGAGCCAGGGGGACCAGATTCGCCTGGATGACCTGCCGAAGAACCTCATGGGGTTTTCCGACTTGGAGCTTCCCCTGGAATGGGACCGGCTCGGCAGCCTCCCGGAGACGCTGGATGCCATTGAGAAGAGGTTGATTCAAAAGGCTCTTGCCCTTTCCAATAATGTCCAGTCTCAGGCGGCCAAGTTGCTCGGCATTCCTCGTAACAACCTTCATTATCGCCTGAAAAAGCACAACCTTGTGTGATGGTGCGCCAGGGGCGGCTGCCTGGAGGCCCTATCTTTACATTAATTGCTGAAATTTCAATCTGTTGCGGGATAAACAGGCCCGGCAATCCCGGGTGTTCAAAAAGTCGGCTTTGAAACGATTGTCTGAGATATCAGGGGATTATCGGGCCTGATCGGCTCCTGTGTTCAAAAAGTCAGCATGCGGAAATTTTGTGAAAAATCAAGATGTTCATGCTGATTCGCAAGAGGAGTGTACAAAAATTTGTACAAATCTTTCC
>JAFDGP010000218.1 GCA_019309245.1 Deltaproteobacteria bacterium
ATTGCGAAGGTTGCCGGAGGGTCTCAGATCATGGATGCCTCGGGAAGGTTTAATATCGGCCAGAGAAACTATGCGGCCTTAAGGAAGATTTTTTGGCGCAACAACGTCATGATCGATGCTGAAGACGTCGGGGGCACGTGCAACAGAACGATGTGGCTGTATGTGGCCACAGGTGAGCTGATCTTGAAGGTTTCGGGCAAGGGCGAAAAGGGGCTATGATTAGCATGGAACAAATTAACGATCGCGCTCAAGAATCTGCCCCTCTTTTCGAGACGTGACCACGCAGATCTTGAAGGTGCTCGATGATGGAAACATTCCGTGGCCAACCGGGCTGATTGCCAGGATTGTCTGTGATTGCATGAAGGGCCCTGAGCCGACGTCGTTGTTTACTGCTGCTCTTTTTCACGGAATTGGAAAGGCAGTCCTGAGCCAGTTTGTGGAGCAATTCGGGCTGAATGCAAAGGATTTACAGCAAATTGTGGTCGCCTTCTATGACGCCTACCAACAGATGCAGGAAATGTTGGAGATGGTTTAGGAGGGACCGGTGAGGATTCATTATGGCATTCAATATTCTTATTGTGGACGATTCTTCGTCCATGCGCGGTGTTATCAAAAAAACCCTGGAAATGTCCGGCCTGGAGGTTGGTGAGATCTTTGAGGCGGGTAACGGCCTGGAGGCCCTTGGGGTGCTGGACGAACAATGGGCGGACGTGATCCTGACCGACGTGCATATGCCAGAAATGGACGGTTTCGGCCTGTTGAAGGCGCTCAACAGACAAGGTGTTGTGTCACACACACCGGTTGTGGTTGTGACCACGGAAGGCAGGGAGGAACGGATCGAAGAGCTCAAGGCCCTGGGTGCCATGGCCTGGATCAATAAGCCTTTCAGGCCGGAGCAGATCAAAGCGACGGTGCTGGAGGTTTTGGGTCTTGACGAAACGGCCCTGGACCAAAAGGCGGACATAGATGGATGTGATTTTTAGGTTTTCGTTTGAGCGATCCCGCTCAGTTGCGACTTTGGGCGTTGGTATTTCATATTTCCGGTTGAGGCGCCTTAGGGAACTGCAGAATGTGAAATAGGGAACAAGGGATATCAAAACTCTCGGGAATTAGAGCAAGAATTCTTACTTCGAACTCCCTTGTTCGATATTTTAAGCATTATCAAATAGCGCAAATTCGAAAAAGAAATCCTCTGAGGCTTTGCTATGAAAGATATCAGGGTTCTGATTGTTGACGACTCAGCCATTGTACGCAAGATCTTCACCGAGGAACTGGGCAAAGAGACAGGCATTCAGGTAGTGGGCACTGCGCCGGACCCTTATGTAGCCCGGGACAAGATCGTCAAGCTCAGGCCTGACGTGGTGACCCTGGACATCGAGATGCCCCGCATGGACGGGATCACTTTTTTAAAAAAGCTCATGAAGTACTATCCGCTTCCGGTGATTATTGTCAGCTCCTTAACCCCCAAGGGAGGGGCGCTGGCCCTTGAGGCCATGGAGAGCGGGGCTGTGGAGGTGCTCTCCAAACCCGGGGCGGCCTATAGCGTGGGCGATTTGAAGCAACAGCTGGCAGATAAGATTCGTGCGGCGGCCCGGGCCCGGGTCTGCCGGCACGATAAAGAGCTGGCCGTTGATAGCGCAGTCGAGCCGGTTTCCGGTCATGCGCTTAAACAAACCACAAACAAGGTGGTTGCCATAGGAGCCTCCACGGGCGGCACCGAGGCTTTAAAGAAGGTGTTGTCTCGGTTTCCGGTCACGGTTCCGGGGGTGGTGGTGGTGCAGCATATGCCGCCCAATTTTACCGCGGCCTTTGCCAAAAGGTTGGATGGCCTGTGTGCCATTGAGGTCAAGGAGGCTGAAGACGGAGACAGCGTGCATCCGGGCAGGGCTCTGATCGCTCCGGGGAACTACCACTTGCTGTTGAGGCGCAGCGGTGCCCGCTACTATGTCACTGTGAAGACCGGCCCCATGGTGTGTCACCAGCGGCCGTCCGTGGACGTGCTGTTTGACTCCACGGCAGAATATGCTGGCGCCAACGCCGTGGGGGTGATCCTGACCGGGATGGGCTCAGACGGCGCCCGGGGCATGGTCAAGATGAGGCAGGCCGGAGCAAGGACTATCGGCCAGGATGAGGCCTCGTGCGTGGTGTATGGCATGCCGAAAGAAGCGTTTCAGGCCGGGGCTGTGGAAAAACAGATCCCGCTGCATCGTATTGCCCAGGAGGTCATAAATATGTTGTGAGGACCATGGATTACAGAGAAGATCGAGGGATGAAAGATGAACGAATCTATGGAAAAAGCCGCGATCCTGGTGGATGAGCTGGCGCTAAAGGCGGTCATGCTGGATCCAAAGGATATGGAGGGCCTGGGGGCCGTGCTTAACTGTTTGGATGAGTTGGCCGACGTATTCAAGAATGCTGGAAGCCACCCTTTTGCAGATCTCACAAACGCGCTCAAGGCTCTTTGTGAAGAGCTGGTGTTGGATAAGCACCCGGAACCCGAGCGGACGGTCAAGCACCTGGGTGACGGGGTGTCCTTGTTTCAGGCGCTCATAAGAGAGACGGATTACCCTGAGGCCTGTGCCGAGAAGATTTCGGGCTTTGTTCGCCGTTGTGGTTTTTCAAAGACACAAACTGGAACTTCTAAAGACAGTCCCTCTTCCGGTCCGGTCCGGGATACGCGGGTCGCACCGGACCTGATTCAGGATCGGGAGCTAATCGAGGGCTTTGTAGCGGAATCTCTGGAGCACCTGAGCGCCATAGAGGTCAATGTGCTCTTACTGGAGCAGGACCCGGAAAACCTGGAGGTCCTAAACGCAATATTCAGGCCGTTTCACACGGTGAAGGGGGTGTCCGGGTTTTTAAACCTGACCGATATCAACCGGCTAGCCCATGAGGTCGAGACTCTCTTGGATGAGGCCAGGGATAACAAACTCGCTGTGGATGAAACCCTGACCGATTTGATCCTGGACGCCGTGGATTTGATGAAGGCCATGATCGAGGACCTCCGGCGTTGCGTGCAAACCGGTGTGTTCGGAGAGACGGATTTTGAGTTGGACATTTTTTTGGATCGGTTGAGAAAGATACCTGTACAAGTGGGGACTACGGGTTCGGCAACCGTGCAATATCGGCCCCGGGGCAACGGTACAGACACGGGAGACATCCTGGTCAAAAAGGGGGTTGTCTCCGAGCAGGAGGTGGCAGAGGCGCTTGAAAAGCAGAAAAAGTTGGGAAAGAGGGTAGGCGAAATCTTGATTCAAGAACACAAAGTAACGTCCAGAGATGTGGTCGAAGCGCTTCGGGAGCAGAAGAGACTTCGAGGTGTTTTCCCTGGGGGCAGCGCGAAGAAGGAATCTGCCGCTTTTGTGAAGGTGGACACCCAAAAACTGGACAACATGATGGACATGGTCGGCGAACTGGTCATTACCCAGGCCATGTTGGACCAGAATATCGATAGGCTGACCGCCCAAGACAAACAACTGTACAGTAATCTTTCCCAAATGGGCAGGATCACGTCGGAAATCCAGCGGATCTCCATGTCGCTTCGCATGGTTCCGATCAAGCAGACCTTTCACAAGATGATTCGTCTGGTGCGGGATCTTTCGAAAAAATCCGGCAAGCTCGTCGATTTGGAGATGATCGGCGAGGATACGGAGCTGGATCGCAACATGGTGGATGAAATCTACGATCCACTGGTACACATGGTGAGAAACGCGGTGGACCACGGCATTGAAGCCCCTGAGGTTCGCAAGAACGCTGGCAAGGTGGACCACGGCACGCTCCTGTTAAAGGCCTATCACAAGGGGGGCAACATTGTGATCGAGATTTCAGAGGACGGCCGGGGCCTTGATCGGGAAAAAATCGTTGCGCGGGCCATGGAGCAAGGCTTGATCAGTTCTGCGGAAGGCATGTCGGATCAGGATGTTTACAGCCTTATTTTTCAGCCCGGTTTTTCCACAGCCGATAAGATCACCGATGTTTCCGGGCGGGGGGTAGGCATGGATGTGGTCGAACAGGCCGTGGAAAAGATGCGGGGAAAGGTGGAAATCCAATCCGAGAAAGGTCGGGGCACCACCGTGCTCATGAAGTTGCCTCTGACCTTGGCGATCATCGATGGGATGATGGTGCGGGCCGGAGACAGGGACTTTATCATTCCGTCCGTGTCGGTGGTCGAGTCCATCCGGCCGGACAGATCCGACTGCAACACGGTGGCCAATCGCGGAGAGATGATCAGGATTCGCAACACTCTGTATCCACTGGTCAGGGTGCATAAGGCCTTTGATTTTGAGCCCAACCATGCGGATCCATGGGAGGCCATCGTGGTGGTGGCGGAAAGCGATGGTCGGCGAAAATGTCTCATGGTCGATGAACTAGTCGGCAAAAACGAAGTGGTCATCAAGAGCCTGGGAGAACGCTTGAAGAACATCAAGGGGATCGCCGGTGGGGCGATCCTAGCCGATGGCCGGGTGGGGTTGATCCTGGATGTGGCCGGGCTGTTTGAGGTCAGCGAGCATTCGTAAAGACCATGGATACTGGAGAGTTATCAGACCACGACTTTAGGCGTTTCAGCGCACTGGTTTATGAAAAGTGCGGTATT
>JAFDGP010000219.1 GCA_019309245.1 Deltaproteobacteria bacterium
AATGAACAAAACCCATGCTCTCGGAGTCGGTAAACCCTTTCCGGGGCCACCAGCACTGGTCGATGGCTCAGGTCAAAGCCAATGACAAGAAACTACTCCGTTTCTTCCACCGTCAACACCAGCCGATCCACACCCACCACCCGGACCCTGGCCCCGGCCTCAATGGGGCGGTCGGCCACAGCATTCCAGATCTCTCCGTGCACAAACACCTTGCCGTGTGGATCCAGCCGGCCTCTAGCCACCCCGATCTCCCCCAGCAATCCTTTTTCCCCGGTCTCGGGCTTGGACATCTGGGAACGAAACACCAATCCCGCGACCACCACGAAAAAGCCCGACACCATGACCACCGTGGGGATCAACACGCGCCAGGAAAGCCGAACTCCCGGGCTCCCGCCCTTAAAAAGCATCAGAGACCCCAGAAATAGAGAAACCGCACCCCCCAGGCTCAACAGGCCATAACTGACCACCTTCATCTCCAGGACAAACAGCACGATGGCAAGCACAATGAGCAGGATCCCCGCGTAATTGACGGGAAGCGTCTGAAAGGCGAAAAAGGCCAGGATCAAACACATGGCACCGAGAACGCCCGGAAAGATCGCCCCCGGATGAGACAATTCAAAGTACAGACCGGCCAGACCGATCATCATCAGCAGGTAAGCGATATTGGGGTCGCTCAGGGTCTTTAGAACCTTGTCTCTAAAGCTTTCGGTCAAGGACACCCTCCCGACCCCTTTGGTATGCAGGGTGCCCTTTCCTTTGATCTCTTTCCCGTCCAGCTGATCCAACAGGTCATCCAGGTCTTTGGCGATCAGGTCGATCACGTGAAGGTCCAGGGCCTCTTTTTCCGTAACCGAAACACTTTCGCGAACCGCCTTTTCAGCCCATTGGCTGTTTCGGCCCTTCTGCTCGGCAATGCTCTTGACATAGGCGACCATGTCATTGACAACCTTTTCGGTCATGGTCTTATCCATCTTCTTTTGGCCGAGGTTCACCGGATGGGCCGCTCCCATATTCGTGCCCGGTGCCATGGCTGCAACATCAGACGCCAGAGTAATCATAACACCCGCAGAGGCCGCCCGCGCGCCACTGGGTGACACATAGACCACGACCGGCATCCGGCATGCCAACATAGCCATCACAATGGAGCGCATGGAAAGGGCAAGTCCTCCCGGCGTATCGAGCTGAACAACCAGACATCCCGCGCCGTCCCTAGAAGCCCTTTCCATGCTTCTGATCAGATACTCGGCAAGCCCCGGATTGATTGTCCCCGACACCCGGACCACATACACGTCCCCTTGTGCCGCGGGCGCTGCAGGCGGCACAGCCGCCATCGCGAGCAATACCACTAGGGACGGCCATAAAACCCACCGCGCACCGGTGCCGAAACGCATCCACCGGCCCACCCGGGTCATTTTTGCGAACACGGCCCACAGGGCTTGGGCCGATTCTTGGTACACGCACTCAAGACCTAAGCGTTTTTTCCGGCCCCACGGACCATTCGTTGGTCGTAAAGTCGCCATGGTCAGTTTTCCCGAGAACGGCTTTTTTCATAAGCCGCCTGAAGTTTTTGCACATCCGCCCAGGTGTCGCGTTTCTTGTCCGGATTTCGCAAAAGGTACGCGGGATGATAGGTTGGCATCAAACCAACCCCCTCATAGGTAAAGAATCGACCGCGCAGCCGGGAGATGGGCTCACGTGTCTCTAATAGGGTTTGGGCCGCGAACGTGCCCAGTGCCAAGATTAAGGCCGGCCGGATGGCCGCGATCTGGCGTTTCAGAAACGGCAGGCATTGAGCGATTTCTTCGGGTTCGGGATTGCGATTTCGCGGCGGCCGGCATTTAATAATATTACAAATGTAGACCTCTTCGCGGCTCAGGTGGATCGCCTTAAGGATCCGGGTAAGCAATTGCCCGGCCGGCCCCACAAAGGGCCGCCCCTTGACGTCTTCTTCAAAGCCGGGGCCCTCTCCCACGACCAACAGCCGGGCCCGTGGGTTGCCTTTTCCAAACACGATGTGCCTGCGACCCTCGTGGAGCTTGCATCTTCGACACTCTCCCAGGTCTTTTTGGATGTCCTCAAGGGTTTCGGCCCGGCCGGACCGATCGTCTTCCCACCGGCTCAGGATACGCAACGACGCATCAGACAGGACAACCCGGTCAAGCCCGAGCCCCTTCATGGACGCCAGGTATCGCCGGACCTCATGGATCATGTCCTGCAGATCGTGCATCACCGCTCTCATAAAGTGCCGATTTCCCGGGCTCGGCTCCTGCCCTAAGCCCCATAATCCGATCCCAGAGGGCATCAGCCACATCGGCCTTTGGCATCAGAGGAAGGTCTTCTTCGCGCCCGTCCGGGTAGAAAAGCCGGACCCGGTTCGTATCCACCTCAAAGCCCGAATCCTCTTTTCCGACCAGGTTGGCCACAACCAGGTCCAGATGCTTTTGGGCCAGCTTTGTGCGGGCATTGGTATTCAGGTCCTGTGTTTCAGCAGCAAAACCGACCAGTATCTGCCCGTCTTTTTTTTGCTTTCCCAGGGTCTCAAGGATGTCGTCCGTCTTTTCAAAGGCCCAAACAGCGTCTGATTGATCCTTTTTCAATTTATGAGGAGAAACCTCCCTGGAACGCCAGTCACAAACAGCCGCCGCTTTGGCCACAATGGTGGCCTCGGCCGCCTCTGCCATGACCGCATCCAACATCTCCTTGGCGGTCACGACGTGAATGGTTCGCACGCCATCCGGGTCGGAGAGTGCGGTCGGTCCGCTGATCAGGACGACCTCCGCCCCGCGCCTGCGCGCCGTTCGCGCCAGGGCAAAACCCATCTTGCCGGAAGAGGCATTGCTCAGGAAACGCACCGGATCCAGGGCCTCCCGGGTAGGACCGGCCGTAACCAGCACGCGCTCTCCGGCCATGTCTTGGGTGACCAGCGCCCACCGGAGTCCTTCTGCAATGGTCTCAAGCTCGGGCAGCCGCCCGGGCCCCTCTTCACCGCAGGCCAGAGGACCTGAGGCAGGCTCTACGACGTGCATGCCGACCTGCCGGAGCCGTTCAATATTGGCCTGTACGGTCCGGTTTTCGAACATGTGCACATTCATGGAAGGACACACCACAACGGGACACCGGACCGCGAGCACAAACGTGGAAATGGGATCATCGGCAATCCCGTGCGCCAGCTTTGCGATTGTGTTGGCTGTGGCAGGGACAATAGCAACGGCATCGGCCTTTCGGGCCCACTCGATATGCCTGATCGCCCCTTCAGTGTCCCCTGAAAACATCCGGGTCCAGACCGGATGGCCTGAAAGGGCCTGAAATGTCACGGGCCCGACAAAGGCACAAGCGGCCTCGGTCATGATCACACGCACCGCGGCCCCACAGCCCATCAGGTATCTGACAAAGGCGGCGGCCTTGTAAGCCGCAATCCCCCCACACACACCGACTACGATCTGTTTGTCTCTAAGCGGATCGGGCATTGAGGAATGCATCCCCAGTCATTGAACATTTATCATTGGGAATTTGGTATCGGATATCCGGCATCATGCCCCTTGCCCATCCTTCACCACATCAACACGCACACTCCCGTCTCTTGGGCAGGGATAGGATTTAAGGATTCCGCACCAGCCCCTATTTGAGCAAGGTGGTCTCACTTTCGCCCACGGTTGGAGCGACCCATATCTCCACATTGGATCGAAAGCTGCCTTCTGTAATGTTGATGATGCAGCTTCGATTCGGTTTGGTAAAAAACATCATGGTTCGGGGCGACTTGAAAGAGCTGACCAGCTTCCAGTTGTCCTTGGCCATGTTGTTTTCAAAAAACCGGATCAGGGAGTCCACGTCCACACGTCCGGACAGGGCCAAAATGCCCGCGGTAAAACCGGGAGAATGGTACACAAAGGATTTCTTTTTATCCACCTTGAGTTCCAGGGGCACGAGAACATCGCCGAAATCGTAATAAAGCGGACCCGGGGTGTTTTCTTCCTGAGCCGCCTGCGTCGAACCCTCCGAACTCACCGTGTCGTGTTTCAAGCGGGCACACCCGGCGACACCCCCCGCCACCAACATCAGTACCAAAACAACCACTGACACCCGGCATCGTGTGCAATCTCTCATCGCCTTCTTCCTCCCTCTTATTTGTGTTTCCTTGAACCTTGATAACTTCGCAAAAAGTCGTCAAAACCGACGGCACAGCAATCCGCCTGAGGCGGACCAGGTGCAAAACGCGCGAATCTTGTGAAATGAGGCCTACATAGGAGACCTTTGCAAAACTCGTTGCGCTGGCTTTCAGGTAAACATTTGTGCGCCCAGCCGCTCGGCAGTCAGGTTGTGCAAAGCTTTCACATAGAAGTGCGCCACAATGACAAAAGACGAAGCCTGTCTGCGCGTGCCCGCACGCAGACAGGTTCACCGCACAGGCAGGCAACGCCGCAGATGGACTTTTTACGATGCCGTCAACCTGAACGTCTGAAACCTAGCAGCAATATGAACGCCCGTCAAGAACCCCGAATCCACCGCAAAAAGCACCCGGGGGTTATGTCTTGACACCAGGACCAGAGTTTCTTTATCTTATG
>JAFDGP010000220.1 GCA_019309245.1 Deltaproteobacteria bacterium
TTTTTTGCGGGGAGTAGCCGTTTTCTTGAATTCCAAAGGATAAACCGTTCCATCCCGTACAATAAGCAGATCGATTTCTTTCTGGTCCCTGTCACGGTAATAGAAGAAGGGCGCCCGTCGGCCGTTGTGAAGGTAGCTCTTTAGCAGCTCGCCCAGGATCCAGGTCTCAAGGACGGCGTCTGATATGACCAGCAACATGGAAATAAATGTACTTGACTACAAGATTTACTATGATATTCTTGCATATCATGGTCGATATTGAATGGATAAGGCAACAGAACCTGAAACCGCGCGACTTGCTCCCCTCCATTTTTCCGTGGATTAAGGAGCGGGAGTGTATCCTTGTGGTCGGGTCAAGGCAATCCGGAAAGACCTCACTGCTTTACCTGGTCATACAGCACCTTTTTCAACACAAAAAGCTCTTTGATGAGAATCTGGCCTTCTTGGACCTCGAAGATCCCGCTGATCTTGAACTGGCACAGTTGAGCCCCGACGACCTTTTAACCGCCCTGAAGTTGAAGGGAAAAAGATGGTCGCAAGCTAGACCTCTCTATCTGGTCTTTGATGAAATCCATCTGTTGGAAAATCCGGCACGCCTCATCAAGCTGCTGGTGGATCATCATCCCCGGGTTTCGCTGTTGGCAACCGGGTCATCTTCCACAGGTATAAGACAAAAGTTCTCCGATGCCTTACCAGGCCGGAAACAAGAGTTTTTCCTGCACACGCTGGGATTCGGAGAATACCTTGACTTTGTCGGCAAAAACGAACTGAAGCGGTGTCTGTTTTCAGCAGACGATCTCTATGATGAAAGCACCGACCTTCCATCCCCGCAAGTGACCAAGATTCTGCTCCGAGACATAGAAAGACACAACCGCGACTACATGGTCTTTGGGGGATACCCGGCCGTAGCTCTAACCCCGCATCAGATGATGAAACAAAGACGCTTGGGTGCAATTTTTAATGATTATGTACGAAAAGACCTGGGAACCCTCTTCTCTGTGGAACATCTCAGCGAATTCACACGTCTCGTCAAATTGTTGGCCGCCCGAACAGGTGGTCTCTTAACTTACGCACATCTGGCTTCCGCCCTGAGCCTGAATCAAAGAACCGTAAGCCGTTATCTTGACATCCTGGAGGCAACGTTCATTCTCACCCGCGTTACGCCTTATAGAACAAATATCGGGAAACGCCTCGTCAAGGCCCCAAAGATCTATTTCTACGACAATGGCCTGCGGAACACGGCTCTCGGTGACTTTTCCGGGTTTGAAAACAGAAGCGACCAGGGGGCTCTGGTGGAAAACACGATCTTTCGGCACCTTGTAAGCAGGCTTGAACTCACTGAAACCGAAGAGATTTCTTTTTGGCGGACCCCCGCGGGAGCCGAAGTCGACTTCATGTGGCGAGACATCCTGATCGAGGTCAAAAGCGGACCGTTCACAGGCCCCCCTCCTCGCGGTCTGATGTCATGCATGGCTCATTGCGGTATAAAAAAGGCTTTGATCTTCAACCGGAACCGCATGGAACGTTTAAAAATAGACGATCGGGAGATCATGTTCTTTCCGTATTCGCTGCTCAGGTAGGTCAAATACGTATCTTTTTTGGGCTTGACGCGAAAAGCTTTACCTTCAAATTACTGCCATCTAAGGGAGGCTGCACCGTATCTGTAAGGCTGTAGGGCGGGGTTTACACCCCGCCGATAGGGATGTTGGTCATCGGACCGGCCGCCTCATTGGCGGCCGGCGGCCGATCCGACGTTTTCTTGTGGAGAGAAACCTAAAATCGCAATGTCTCAGGATAGGCCCCAACAAATCTAATGACCCGAGGCCATGGCATTCATTGCACGATTGGGGTCAGCTTCGACCTTTTTGAGAATCTCAAGGGTCTTTGATTCGGGAAGCCACGTGACCTTTCCGTTTGAAATATCATAATTTGCGCCGACTACTTTGGCCTTTCCACTCTTGACCATTTGCCTGGAGACCGGGCTCGCCATAAACAGATCTTTGATTCCCTGCCAGACATTTTCTTCAATGGCATACGGAATGATTTTCTCTCCTTGAAAAAAAAGCAATGTCACAATGCGGCATTGCTTTCTCGTTGCTATGCTCCTCAGGCCTACATCCAGCCAAAGAAGATTTTAAGGAAAAAATGAATTCGGAAATGAGATTGAAGGGTTTTTAGCAAGTTTCTCTTTTTAAGTCAACGATTTTGTATTCCCCGCATCGCTCCTCTTTTTTGCCCTCAGGACATAGCCGCCCCACAAGACAAAAGGAACCAGGCACAGGCCGGCGATAACCCACAGGGTGCGGGAGATCCCCAACAGGGGCACATCAATCGCCCACCCACTCGCCGCCGCGCTCACCGCCCCCATCAGGGTAAACAGGGCAAATTCTGTGGCAAACACCCGGCCCTGAAAGTGATTGGGGACCTGATGCATCAACAACTGCGTGGAAAACACCCACACAATCCCGCCGCCCGCACCCCTTAACAGAATGCCGCAAAGGAAGGTCTCAAAATTCGCCAGGGAGGCGGCGATGGCAACCCCGAGTGCCAGTATAAAAAAACCAGCGGCAATGGCGATTCGCAAAGCACGATCGCGGTCCCCCGTGAAACGCCGGGCAATGATCGGCCCCAGGCCCGTTCCCACCCCGACCGTGCCGAACATGAGCCCCAGCCCGATCCCCCCGCCCTTTCCAATCACAAACAGCCGGTCCGCCAGCGCCACTAGAATGACCTGGAAGGCCCCGGAGGTGGTCAGCGTCAGAGCCGCTTTATTCAATACAATCGCCAGGACATCCAGGTGCCGTTTCAGATAAGACAAACCTTCAGCGTATTGCCGAAACACGGCACGCGGGCCGGCATGGTCGATATGGTCCTGTGCCGGCCTGAATCGAATTCCGGCGATCAAAACCGCAGAAAACCCGAATGAGGCGGCGTCTACGACGAAGGCGACGCGGACCCCCATCCCTCCGGCCACCAGTCCGCCCAGGGCGGTTCCAAAGGCAAGCATGATGGACCAGGTGGCCGAGCTGAGTGCATTGGCCGCTCCGAGTTCCGTGGGACCAACGATATTGGGCAAGATAGCGTTTCGGGCTGGAAAGAAAAAACCGCTGATACCGAGTTGAATCGCCGTCAGCATATACAGGAGCCAAATGTCGCCGGCCTCTCGAACCAGCAAAAACCCCAGCACCACAACCGCCCTGGCTACGTCTGCAGCGATCAAGACCTTTCGGCGGTCATAGCGATCCGCCACCACCCCGGCCACCGGGCTGGTCAAAAACGGCGAAAGCATCCGGATAATAAACAGGGCGCCGACTGCCAATCCGGAGTCCGTGAGGTAACCCACGAGCGTGGCGGAAGCGATCAGGTTGAACCAGTCCCCCAAGAGGCTTACAATCTGTCCGAACCAGAGATATCGAAAATCCGAGTTTTCCCGGACCAGACGCCAGTAACCGGATCGGTTCACATCCAGCTCGCGGTTTTTCATGCCGGGCCCCACCGTTTAAGGAAATTGATCATTTGGTCAATAGTCATTAGTCCGTGGATACGCCTTCAGCCGGCGTAGCCGCACCGCCCGCCCGCAACCTTCGGCCGGTATCCAGGCGCCTGAAGGAAAAATCTCCCCGCGGGCAGTTGGTATTCATATCACCCGAATGATGCTTAGACAATCTCGGGAAAATTCCTTCTTGACATCAAAAATGCCGTGATTAGATAGAGGTAGACGCCTTGAATCTTGTAGGCTCGTCATCACCGGACAGACAAGAATCAAGGGTCAAACATGAGAAGGGAGGTGGCAATATGAACATCAAAAAACTGGCTCCTTGGAACTGGTTCAAGAAAGAACAAGAAGAGGAAGGAAAATCTTTGCCCGTAGTGCACAAACACACAGAGACCGGCTACCCTCACCCCCTGATGCAGATCCATCAGGAAATCGATCGCCTGTTCGATGATATGTTTCGCTCTTTTGCCTGGCCCATTCCAGGCTTTTGGAAAGAGCCGGGCTCAATGGCCCGGACCGAGTGGTTGAAACCCACGTTGGATATCGCTGCAACAGACGGGGAGTACACCATTTCGGTGGAGTTGCCCGGCGTGGACGAAAAGGAGGTCCAACTGGAACTTGTTGATGACACATTAACCATCAAGGGCGAAAAGAAACACGAAAAAGAAGAGAAGAAAAAGGACTTCTATCGCATGGAACGTTCCTATGGTGCGTTCAGGCGGGTCCTGTCTTTGCCCGAAGACGCGGATCGGGACAACATCAAGGCCACCTACAAAAACGGGGTGATGACCATTTCCGTCCCCCGGACCACGTCGGAACAAAAACAGGGCAGATGCATCGAAATCAATAAACCCTAGCACTCCCTCGGTCCCCGGGCCAGCTTCACAATGGCCCGGGCATGTTTGTGGGCGGCATGGCGGTTCTTCGCCACCGCCCCCCTGGCCCTGTCACCCAAATCCTTGAGAAAATCCCGATGGCTCAGATACCAGCAGATCTTTTTCGCCAAAGCATCAGCACTGGCGACCGGGACACTTGCGTCATGGTCCTCCAGCAGC
>JAFDGP010000221.1 GCA_019309245.1 Deltaproteobacteria bacterium
CCTTTATGATTCAGTCCTACCAAAACGGCCTGGGATATCAGAAGAGACTTTGGCAACCCGTCAAGGCCAAGGTCCGGGCCTGGAAAAAGGCCTATAACGACCTTCATTGCGGCTTTGGCCGTCGCCCGATCCTGAGCTTTCGTGACGGCCGGCGCTTCCTGATCATCCGGCAGAAACGCCCCAATGCCGACACGCTGACCCACCGGTTGGTAGGAACCTCCAGAGCGATCTACCTCTTTTGCCGAAGGCCGCGAACATTACACCGAATCGTCAACCAGTTCCCCGAACCGGGTCAGGAAAAGATCACCGCATTTTTGAACATGATGGTGGAAAAGCGACTGATGTATGAAGAAAACGAGACCTACCTGAGCCTGGCGGTTCGGGCGCATCGGGCTGGGAAATAGGGCGGTAAGTGCTTTCCGGTGGCGGCTCGCCCGGGGTTGTGCCGATCCGCCCGTGGCGATTTACTCACGGGGCTCTCCGTTTTCATCTTTCAGCGCACACCCATACTGCACGCCTAAACCAACAAGGCATCCCCGACAAATAGTACTTTACTCTCACATGGCTTGGCCTTTCGTGCCCCCAAGCGGGCGCGTTAGGGCACCTAATCCCGTTGTCCCGCAGCCGAGCATCGCAGAACGGGCCGATCTGGTGCGCAAACTGTTTGAGCCGCCGAAGCGTCAGCGTAAGCGGCGAGTTTTTGCGCACCCGGCCCGGTCGAGAAGCGCCTTGCCACGCCGAAACTCGTTAGAGTGAAGGCGGGAGGGCAGTCCGCAGGACCAAGGGACAGGGCGCCCTTTCTTTCTTGTCCCGCCATAGCCTTTGGCGAAGGCGGATGGTTCATTTTCTTTGGGCGAGCAAAGAAAATGAACAACAGCATTCCACCGGCATTGAGACAATCTCTCCGTGTCGCCTGCCTGAGGTGGAGACCAAAAGGAACGCAGCTGCTCCGTCCGAATCTTTGAGCTATCACCGGAGACAAACAAGGATTCCTGCTGTCTCAGGCCCCTGGGAAGATTTTTCCAGGATTTAAAATCCCGTTTGGATCAAAGGCCTCCTTAATTCGCTTCATCACGTCGATTTCCACCGGTCCAAGCTCCATTCGTAGATACGGCGCCTTTGACAGGCCGACGCCGTGCTCTCCGGAGATCGTTCCTCCCAGGGCGACGGTCTTTTCGAAAAGCAACGTCACCGCCTGCTGAGCCTTGGCCAGCACACGCTTGTCTCGTTTATCCAGCATGATGTTGACGTGAATGTTGCCGTCACCGGCATGGCCAAAAGTCACCATGGAAAGACCCGTCCGCTTTCTAAGGTCATCGATCCAGGCGACCATTTCGGGGATACGGTTTCGCGGGACAACGATATCCTCGTTGATCTTGTCGGGCCCCAGTCGAAAAAGGGCCGGGGATATAGCGTTGCGGGCGTCCCACCATAAGGCGGACTCTTGCTCGGACGCCCCTGTGACCACCTTGCGGGCACCGTGTTTTTCACACATGTCGGCCAGGTGCTCCACGGCCACTGTCACGGTCTGCACGCTGCCGTCTGCTTCCAAAAGGAGCATTGCGCCGGCATCCACTGGAAGCCCGGCATGAAGATATTGTTCAACACACTGGAGGGCCGCTTGATCCATATATTCCACGGTTCTTGGAATTATCCCGGAGCGCATGACCACCGACACCACATTGGCGGCATCGCTCATATCGTCAAAGACCGCGATCAACGTCCCAACGGCCTCAGGCAGGGGCAACAAACGCAAAACGATTCTGGTAATAACTCCCAGGGTCCCCTCTGACCCCACAATGAGCCTTGTGAGGTCGTACCCGACCACGCCCTTCGCCGTGCGGACACCGGTCTTGATGATCTCACCGCAAGGGAGAACCACCTCAAGGCCCAGAACATAGTCGCGGGTCACGCCATATTTGACCGCCCGAGGCCCACCGGCGCACTCCGCCACATTGCCTCCGATAGTGCAATAGGCCGCACTGGACGGATCCGGCGGATAAAACAGCCCCTGCTGTTCCACCGTCTCCTGAAAGCGGCCGGTAATTACACCGGGTTCCACCTCCGCGACCAGGTTCTGTGCATCAATCGATACAATCCGATTCAAACGGGTCATGGGCATGACCAGACCCCCTCGAACCGCCAAGGCCCCTCCACTCATTCCGGTGCCGGCTCCCCGGGGAACCACAAACACGCGATGCTCGCTGGCTACCCGAAGGATCGCCGCCACCTGGTCCGTATTTTCCGGAAAGACGACCGCATCCGGCACATGATGCCGGTTCGTGGCGTCATAGGCATAGCAGAGGAGATCTTCCGGTGCCGTGGCCACGTGCTTTCGGCCCACAATGGATTGGATTTTGCGAATGATTGATGTCAAAAATTGCCTGATTCCAGTTTTTCGGAGAGAAACGCCACCTGCTTTTGGATGGACCCGTTTTCACGCAAATGCCTTTCCACCACCCCGATGGCATGCAGTGTGGTGGCGTGGTAGCGGTTAAAGCTACGGCCGATCGTCTGAAGGGACTGATCTGTGTAGCGCCTGGCCAAATACATGGCGATCTGCCGGGGTTGGGTGATCGCGCGTTTGCGGGACTTTGAGACCAGCTCGTCCTTGGTCAGCTTATAGTGTTTGCATACGAGCTTCTGGATGCGCTCGATCGTGACCCGTCGCGACCGTCGGACGATGTTTTTGACCACGCTTTCCGCCAGTTCCGTATCGATCGGCAGCCCCAGTAAGGAGGCCTTTGCGGCAACGCCGATCAGGCCGCTTTCCAGTTGCCGAACGTTCTGGGTCAACTTGCTTGCCAGGTACTCGACAACCTCTTCAGGAATCTCTACCTTTTTTAAGGCGGCCTTTTTCCTCAAAATCTCCACCCGGGTCTCAAAATCCGGGGGATCAATACTGGAAATCACGCCGGCAGACAGGCGGGAACTGAGCTTTTCATCCATCTTTGGAATGTCACTGGGCAGGTAGCTCCCGGTAAATATCAGCTTCTTGTGGGCGTCATACAGGGCATCAAGGGTATAGGCCAATTCATCCTGGGTCTTGAGCTTCCCACTTAAAAACTGCACGTCTTCCAGAAGCAACACATCACACTGGCGCCGGTATTTTTCCTTGAAGGCTTCGATCCTGTCATTGCGAAGGGCATGAACCATGGCATTGGTAAACTCTTCGGCCGTGACGTAGCACACCCGGATCGTTGCATTCTTTTTCAAGATATGGTTTCCGACGGCCTGCGAAAGGTGGCTCTTACCCAGACCGGTCTTGGACAACAAGTATAACGGCGCATGGTCGTTTCGATCTTCGCAGGCCATGGACAACGCCGCATTGTAGGCGAAATGATTGCACATGCCGACCAAAAACTGATCAAAGGTGTAATCCGTGTGCAAAGGAGACAGGATGCGCCGCTCGTCACCCACGTTGGGCAGGCACAGTTGCTCGGGCAGCGGTGCCGGATGCCCGTTTCCGTTGTTTCCGTCGGAAACCTCCAGGGTGATTCGGCAGGGTGTCCCGCAGACCTTTTCCACCTCCACTTGAATCAACGGCAAATAGTGCCGGGTCACCCATTGCCTGAAAAAACTGGTGGGACAACGCAACACCACCTCGTCCCCCTGCCACCCGGAAAACTCAATGGGTTCGATCCACAGTGAAAAACTGTGGTCCGGAACCTTTTCTTCAATGCGGGTTTTTGCTCGATGCCAGACTTCTTTCATCATCGCCATTCTGTCTCCTGTGTCCCTCTTTCACCCCATCAACAGTTGGCCTTTTGAACCCCGCCCTGCCAAAAAATGTTGGGTCAGGGTCGGGTACCGGTCGGCCCCCGGGGAAGAGTTGCCGGAGATCCTGTTTAAACATTACGGGAATGAGTGCCCCGTCGCCATGCTTGATAACGGCCCGATGTCACCAACTGTTCGTTTTCGCCTCCGAAGGAGTGGTTCCTTGTCATCGATTTCACGTTGGGCCTTATGATGTCAGAAAAGGTGTTAAAAATGTTAATAATGTCGGATTTTGATGAAAAATTTGAAATGCATGGCCATCCATGCCGAAAGGATGTCGGCCTTGTAGACCAGGCGCAAATCGTTGTCAAACCCAAAGGACGGAGGTCTGAAAGACTTCGTGAAATAGTTTTCAACACACTCTAACAATATGTTTTTAAGGTTTTTTTTATCACAATGCTCCTAAAAGCGCTATTGTTGAGACCTTCCGCAAGACGACGCCATGTCCATGTATTTTAGAGCCCTTGCGGAATTTGTGACAAAGACGGCAAGATCTGAAAAGTCCTAAAACTCCTTTTTTCTCCTTTTTTCTCCTTTTTTTTAAAAATTGCGCGCAAAACCTTTGATGTCTTGATAATATGTTGTTTTTACAAAAATAAAATTTCAAAAAATGCCCGGTGCACGCTGGGGCTCCCAAATCCACCGCCAAAAAAACGAAGATGGGACCCTTATGGCATGATTGCAGCGTGTTGAACAAAAACGCTGGTTGAAACCCTTCACTTGGCTTCAGCGTGGGCAGATCCATCTTGATC
>JAFDGP010000222.1 GCA_019309245.1 Deltaproteobacteria bacterium
TTGGGCCGCCGTTTGGTTCAAGGCGATGATGGTGCCCTGTGTGTCGGTGAGCATGATGACCTCAGTGGCCGCATTCAGGAGTGCTCTGACGGTCGCTTCGCTTTGCCTGAGGGCTTCCCGGGCTTGTTTGCGTCGGGTCATGTCCCTGGCAATGCCGCACAGGCCGGTCACGATCCCCTTGCTGTCGTAGATTGGGACCTTGACCACATGAAACGTCGTCATGGTATTGTTAACCGGTTTGGTATCTTCTTCTTCACAGACCTGTCCTTCAAGCACCCGGTTGTCCACTTCAGCCATGTGGGCCGCTGCCTCCTTGCCGAAGAGTTCCTGATCAGTCTTTCCCACAAGCGTTGAGGCCGGCCGCCCGAAAAGGTCTTCCATGCACCGATTGACCAAGGTATATTTCAAACTGCGGTCTTTAACAAAGATACAATCGTTGACCGAATCAAAGACGGTGCGGAGGAGGTGCTCGCTTTTCCTCAGGGCCTTTTCAATACCTTTTCGTCGCTCAATTTCCTTGCGAAGTTCCGCATTGGCCTGGGCCAGTTCTTTGGTGCGCTGTTCAACCCTTTCTTCGAGCTCCAGGCGTGCCTTTCGCAGGGCTTCTTCGGCCTTCTTGCGTTTCGTGATGTCGCGGGATACCCCGAGCAGTCCGACAATACCTCCGTTTTTGTAAACGGGCTGCGTGTTTATTTCCAAGAACAACCTTTGCCCCGACCTCGTGACATATGCCAGTTCGTATGGAGGCACCCTCTCCCCGGACATGGCTCTGGAAAAATTTTTCCGAACGCGTTCGTGATATTCCTCGGCGATGATATCCAGAAAGTGTAAGCCGATGAACTCCTCCAACGAGATGCCTGAGCGTTTCTGAACGGCCGCATTGACAAACACAAATTGGCCGGAGGCATCCAGCAGGTAAACCCCGTCGTTGATTTGACTCAGAACCGACAGATAATCCACACTGGTTTCGCCCAGAAGGATTGTCGTCTGTTCGAAAGCAGACAGGCGTTTCTCCAGGTGTCGGATTTTTTCCTCCAATACTTGTCGAGATGCGCTGGCCGTCATGGGTCATTCTCCAAGCGGAAAAATCGAAACTAGCCCAACAGCATAATACACGCCACCCCGACAAACATCAAGAGCGCTCCAAGCATGCGGTTTCGAATATCGGATTCGTGAAAAAGGAGCCAGCCGTACACCACGCTGAACAGGATGCTGCTCCGCTTGACCGCAATCATATAGATGGCCTTCACCATGCTGATGGCGATCGCATGAAACAAGACGTGCAAGGATAACATTATTCCCACCGAAAGGCCTTTGGCAGGGCCTTCCAGCAGGGCCTTCCAGCGGATGTTTCCCAAAAGGGGAAAGATGAGGAGGGTTACGATATCCAAGCCGGCAAGGAAAAAGAACCCGAAAAACAAGGGAGAAGAAAGCTGAATCGCCTTTTTGCCCAAAACGGCCAGAAGTGAATAAAGGATTGCCACGATTAGCATGAGCACGGACCCTGGTTCCTTGAATATCGCCTGAAACGGTGCCAGGTATCCTCCCTCGATCCTGCCGGCGTGCAGGATGTAGCTTCCCGATACAACCAAGAGCACCCCGACGAGTCCCCAACTGTTCGGAATCTCATGCAGCACCACGAACCCGGTAGCCAACATGAAGACTGGCGTAAAAGCCAGAAAGGGAATGCACAGAGACAACGGGGAGATCTTGATAGCCTTCATATAAAGGTAGAAGGCGACGGTGTCCAACGGGATCACGATGCCGGCCAGCCACCAGAAACCGGAGCCGAGTTCGGGAACCGGGATGAAGGGAAGGGCCAAGCACAAAAAAGGAAGACTGTACAGGGAACAAGCCACGGCCATCTCGAGCGGAGAGAACCGGCCGAAGAACTTTTTCGTCAATGCGTCGCCCGTGGAGACACACCATGCTGTTGCCAGGGCGAAAACAACCCAGAGCACAGTCTGAACCTCAGTTTACTGTCAAAAGGGAAGAGGCTTTGGTCTCAATATCTTGGGCCCCAGGATCCCGCGCAACGAGGTGCCAGTTCAGCATTCGTCCGAGAGTCTTTTGAATCCTTTCTTAATAACGCTGTTGGGCATGGCGCTGATGATGGCCTCCCGGACTGGACGGGGGACATGCAAAAAGAGTTCTAAAAGGGCATCCAGAGCAATCGAAAACTCTTTTTCGTACCAATCCATGTTCTTATTCTTTTCCTGGACTTCTCTTTCGAAACGCGCCTTTTCCTCAGCCATCTTACTGCGCTGTACGGTCACACTCACACTCGCATCGTCTTCATTTGTCAGACTCTCGGCCGCTTCGGGCGGAGCCGGCCACACGGAAATTTCCGCCTTGAGCCCATTTAGGGTATCTTTATAGGAGGCCAACAGGTCTTTGTGCGCGTCCAGGATGTCTTTGTGGGAAGCCAGCATGCCCGTGTGTGAGGCCAGCGTGGCTTGCTGGGTGGCCAGTTGCTTTTCTTGCGCCAAAAGGGCCTCTTGAAGCTTGTCGACCCTGTATCTGAGGTATGCTGTAAAACAGGCAAGTCCGATGAGGACGATCGCAGTGAGCCACGTCATATCTTTCCTCCCATGTTTTTGGAAATTCGGGTAAGACGCTATCACAACGTGCTGGCCTGAGCAAGTCTTGGGGGGCTTGGCGGGGAGGACAATTGGAGGTGTCGGCCGTAAGCAGGCTTGCATACACACAAAGGCCGGTACCATTCTGATACCGGCCTCAAGGTCTTTTGCTCTGACAAATGGTCACTGATGGCAGCGTCCAGAACTCCGAGATTCCCGGATGGAAGTTTACGCTTGTTCCCATCAGTCTTTTCGGCTGGCGGATGGGCACTACCCTAGAATATCAATGATACTTTCCGTCATCTCATCCCATACTTTCAAGGTCTTGAGATTGGCTTCAAATCCACGCTGCGCGGTGGTGGTTTCCACTATTTCTTCAGCCAGATCCACGTTCGAGGTTTCCCGGGGTTGGCCTGTGTCCTGGTCGACGGGCAAGGGGCTTCCGGGGGTGTTGACCGTTTCAACCGTTACCTGGACGCCGCAGGGCCGGTCTTCTTCCAAAAGGGCACGGCTTTTCTTGAACCCTGTGGTTTCGATGTTGGCTACGTTGTTGGCTGTGACCGCGAGCTTCGTGCCGAACGCCCTGATTGCCGAAAGGGCGGGGCCTATCGGATTGATCATGGGTATTTCTCCTTTTTCGAGTCACGAACCGGTACAAACCGGATCGTGCCGGCTTGTGCGCAGCCTGCACAAAGCCTTGACGGTTAGCCCATCATCCACCACGGACTGCAGACGGATTCCGCATTAGCATGCCTGAACGGGCAAAGGGCTTTCAGGTCTTGAAAGAAGGTCCCGCATTAGACGGAAACGCTAGCCCAACAGATCAATAATCCGGCCGCCGTCCGTTTCCGATGCAGCCTGTTGGGCGCCCGTATCTTGCTCCGTAGCGGATCGGCTATTGGCTTCCTCTTCCACGTTGTCCACAGGGTTGACCTTTCCCTCCACAACGTCCGGGGTCTTTTCCACTGGGACCTCGATATGGGCATGACCGGTTTGAACGTTGTCCTGAGTAGTCGTTGTGACAGTTGCCACTCCTTCGAGCATGTTGTGTACCCCCTTTCAGCGGGTGTGTCGGGGTTGTCCCAAAACAAAAGCCCATCTCTCGCTGAAAAGTATGGGCTCAATCAGTCAACTTATCGGCTGGTTGGGCAACCCCGCTACCCGGAAGTTACGGGCCGGAGGCTTTGCGTCCCACCCTTTCGAGAGGTTTGCCTTTCTCGCAGCGCTTTTTTTCTAATTTTTGTTATCGGCAGGATCCAGAAAAATCTGAAGTCTTTTTGACTGGCATGCTACGCCACCGTCCAGGTCGCCCCAAAGGCCTATGATGGTGGAGGAGATAAAAATCCTTTTAAATTAAATGGGTTTCGTACTCGCGGTTCATTTCGGCAATGTCGCCGTGATCGGCAAAACTGTAATAGGTGTTATCTCCGATGATCAGGTGCTCATGGACGGCAATGCCCATGACCCGGCAGGCCTGGAGGATTTTCCGGGTGACGAGCCGGTCTTCTTTCGAAGGGGAGGGGATCCCCGAAGGATGATTGTGCACCAGAAAAAGTCCGGCCGCATGGTGTTTCAGGGCTGCGGAGACGACCTCACGAGGATACACAGCGCTTGCCGTGAGCGTGCCTTCAAATAGGGTTTCAGCAGCGATGATTCTGTTGTGGGCGTCTAAGAAAATGGCCTTGAAGATCTCACGGTGCTTGTCTCGAAGGGCATGGTAGAGATAATCGAAGAGTTCTTTTGATGACCGGATGGGATTTTTTTTAAGGAGCTTTTTTCTCAGATAGCGTTTCGCGACCGCGTGAACGAATTTGATGCCGAAAACGTTCTTGGGCCCAATACCCTTGATGGACTGTAGGTCGTCCACAGGGGCTTCGATCACCCCCTGGAGTGTCTTGAAGCGTTTAAGGGCAGCCTTG
>JAFDGP010000010.1 GCA_019309245.1 Deltaproteobacteria bacterium
ACGAGGCTGTCGAGATCCCCATTCCGGATGCCACGCTTACGGACGGTCCCAACGGCCAGATCAAGCGCGCCAAGCTCAAAGACATCAATGGCGACGGCCTGGCCGATCTGGTGGTTGAACACGCGGAAGCGAATCAGCTCTGGTACTGGATCAACCTGGGGACGGATACCTTTTCTGCCAAGCACGTGATCACGGACATGCCCACCGTGTTCGGAAAAGACATGGTCACCCGGTGGGCGGACATCAATGGAAACGGCACGACCGACCTGATCTATGCAGACTCCACGGCGGCGTCCCGCATCACGGCCCTGGACATCGGTGAGCTTGTGGGCGGATCCGCACACACAAACCTTCTGACCGGCATTGATAACGGTCTGGGGGTTCGTACCACGATCACCTACAAAAGCAGCACCCAGTACGAGAGCGCGGCCAGAGAGGCGGGGCAACCCTGGGCCGTCACTCTCCCGTTTCCCGTATCCGTGGTCGCCCAGGTGCGCACCACCACGGGCCTGGATGTGGACACGGTTCCGGGGGTAGATGAATACGTGAAGTTTTACACCTACCGGGACGGCTTTTATGAAGACCATGAAAAGGCCTTCCGCGGGTTTGCCCGGGTCACGGTGACCGAAGCAGGGGACACCACCGCCCCGACCCGTGTGACCACCCATGAATTTTTCACGGGCGGCCCGGACGGTGTGGATAACGATGCGGACGGGCAGATTGACGAGATCGCTGAGCCCTGGTGGCACCGGGAAGAAGACGCGTTAAAAGGGCTGGTCCAAAGCGTTTCAGTTCAGGATGAAAACGGGTTTCTCTTTTCAGAAGATCAAAATGATTGGCTGGTAAAGAACCTGGCGGTGAGCACAGACAATATCGAGGTGCGTTTTGCCTACAACCAGGAAACAAAGAAGCTGATCTACGAGGGCACGGCCACACCGGAAACGATTCGCACCACGTTTGTCTATGACGATTTCGGCAATATAACAGAAAAGAGAAACTATGGGGCGTTGTCTATCACGGGGGATGAGGCCTTTACCTTCACCGAATACATCAACGACACAAGTCTGTGGATACTCGGCCTTCCCCAACGGCAATCCATCACCGATGAAAATCTGCAGACGGTTTCTGAGACGCTGAACTATTACGACGGCCCGGATTATGTCGGACTTCCCCTGGGGCAAGTTGCAAAGGGGAACTTGATTCGCCGACAAGGCTGGGTGGAGGGAAGCACCTATGTCAATCTGGTGCGAAACGCCTATGATACGTATGGCAATATCATCGGCATTCAGGACCCCAACGGCAACCTGCGCACGATTATCTACGATACTGTCTTGCACACCTATCCGGTTCAGGAAAACATCTCGGTGGGCGGGGGCAACCCGGATCTAACCGTGACCGCTGGCTACAACCTGGGCCTGGGTGTGGTCACCACCAGCATGGGCTTTAACGGACACCAGACCACGTATGCCTATGACACATTCGGACGGCTGACTTCTATTGTAAGGCCGGGGGATTCTGCGCTACTGCCCACCCTGGCCTTTTCCTATACCATGGCCGATCCCGCAAACAGCCTTGTCTATGAATACGACCCGGAAGGCATCCTGACCCTGTCGTCGAGCCCTCCGGTACCCAACGCTGTGACCACCAGGGCCCGGGAGGTTTCGGGACTGGCAGGCACCTTCGATACCATCCAGTATGTGGACGGCATGGGCCGAAAACTCGCCATGGTGGAAGAAGGCGAGACCGGATTCATCGTCAAAGACGCGGTGCTGTTTAATGCCATGAGAAGCGTGTGCCAAAGCTTTTTGCCCTACTTTTCCGCAACACCGGATTACGCCCCACCCGTACCAGGCAACCCGGCGGTGACCACCCACCACGACGGCACGGGCCGGGCGATTCTAAGCGTCAATCCGCCGGACGCCCACGGAGTCATCACCAGCAGTACGACGTCCTATCTGCCGCTTTCGCGCACGGTAACGGATGAAAATAACAACCCCCAGGATTTTTTCTACGACGGCCTGGAACGCCTGATCGCGGTCCATGAGCATAACGGGGCAGACACCTACGTCACCCGATATGCCTATGATCCCCTGGGCAATCTTTTACAAATCACAGACGCTCAGAACAATGTCAAGACCTTTGAATATGACGGGCTTTCCAGAAAGACGGCATTAAATGACCCAGACCGTGGCCGCATGGAATATACCTATGATGACGCGGGAAATGTCATCCAGACCATAGATAACAAGGCACAGACCATCGTCTATACCTATGATGGGGCCAACCGGATGCTTACGGAAGATTATCTGGATACAGCCGGGGTCACTCCGGACGTGGCCTATTACTACGATGTCCCTTCCGCAGAGTATCCCGGTGTCCAAAACACAAAGGGCAGGCTTGCCTGGGTCCAAGACCTGTCCGGCGCGGCCTTTTTCTCTTATGACGCGCGGGGAAACACCGTCTGGTCGGTCAAGCGGATTCAAGACGGTGGGACGTCTCAGGACTTTGTGTTTTCCACGGACTATGATGCCATGGGCCGGGTCGTAGCCAACACCTATCCGGATGGGGACCGGGTGGGCTATACCTATAACAACCGTTCGGTCCTGGAGGCCATCTCAGGGCTTGTGGATGATCTGGATTATTTTCCCTCAGGCCAATTGGACAGCATCACATACGCCAACGGCCTGCAAACGACGTATGCCTACGACCCCAGAAACCGCATGACAGCCTTGGCTACTGACCATACGATCCCGACAGGAAGTCCCATCCAGGACCTTTCCTACACCTTTGACGGGGTCAGCAATATCCTGGCCATCACGGACAACCGGACGCTGCCGTCCGCTTCACCCCAAGATGCAACCCAGAGCTTTCAATATGATGATATCTACCGGCTGACCCGTGCTGAAGGGCCGGGATACGGGGCCATTGATTTCAGCTATGACAAGATCGGCAACATGACCTTTAAGAGCTCTCCAGACGCGCCGGACCCCCAGCATATTGATGATCCGCTGGTCAATCTCGGCACCATGACAAGCGGTGGAGCTGCCGGTACCAGCGGCCGGGGCGTCAGGCTTCCCGGGGATCCACCCGGACCACACGCAGTAACCAGTACCGAGAGCGGTCTTTCATTTGGCTACGATGACAACGGCAACATGACAAATCACAACGGCGATGTGTATGCGTGGGATTTTAAAGACCGCCTGATCAGGACCATCACGGCCGACACGACCGCAGACTATGTCTATGACTTCAGCGGGCAGAGGGTCATCAAGAAATCTCAACGCAACGGTGATCAAAAAATCGTTTACTACCCGAACAAGACCTTTGAGATCCGGGACGGCAAACCCATAAAATACGTCTTTGACAGCAACCGACGCATCGCGCGCATTGAAGGACGTCTGACCGAAAGCGGGACGCAGGGCTGGCAGGTCTTGAATTTTCACGCGGGATGGAACTTTTTCTCCCTGGAGGTGGAACCCGATGATCCGGCCGTGGCTTCAGTGCTGGCCCCCATAGCCGGAAAATACACCGAGGTCTGGACCTTTGACGCGGCCAGCCAGCAGTCCCAAGGCTATATCGTGGGGCAGGGCACCAATGACTTGACAGAGCTGCATGCCCAGAAGGGCTATATCATCAATGTCACCGAGGCAAACGTCTTTATGATCTCGGGGACTCGGACGACTAATCCCATCGATCTTGAGGCCGGCTGGAATTTAATCGCCTGCCCGGCAGATGCGCCCATGCCGGTTATTGAGGCGCTTTCATCCATCGGCGGAAAATACACAGCCGTATGGACCTATGACACAACGAGCACCTCCTGGAAGGACTTTGTGTATCGACAGCCGGCCTTTGTCAACAACCTGCAGATCATGCAACCCGGCAGGGCCTACTGGATTCATATGAACGAGGCGGCCCAACTGGCTTTTCACGAACACCCGGCCAAGGTCTATTTCTACCACCCGGACCATCTGGGCAGTTCCAGCGTGGTGACCGATGATGCGGGCGTTGTGGTGGAGCACACGGAGTTCTATCCGTTTGGACGGTTGCGACACGAGGAACAGGACGATTTTGAGTCGGCATATAAGTTCACGGGCAAGGAACTGGATAAAGAGTCCGGCCTTATGTATTTCGGGGCCAGGTATTATGAGCCTGTGGTGGGCCGTTTTGTGAGTGTGGATCCGCTTGGATTGGAATGGAAAAAGCCAAAAGAAGACAGGTTTTCTGATCCACGCGAGGAAAGTGTTTATTCATATGCAAGTAATAACCCATTGAAATTTATAGATCCTGAGGGAAAGAAAGTAGAATTGGTGTTTAGGGATGAAGAAGGCAATGAATTCGTAGATGATGAAAGAGCTAAGAAATACTATGAACAAGCAAAAAAATATCTTAGTAAGTCTCCTTACGCCGCGGCTCTTTTTAAACGGCTGGAAGAGCATAAGGAGACTGTATCAATTGAAATCGAATTGCGCACAATGACAACAGAATATGATTGGGATAAGAGTGGAGAAACTAATAGAAAATCAATAACATGGGATCCATTTGCCGGCTATGAAATCGAGCCTGGCAAGGTTCAGTCTGCGGCCATCGGACTTATGCATGAAATCGGCCATGCCGTAAGACATCTGGATAATCCAAAGAAATTTTTAAGAGAAGGCGATCCTAAAAAGTCACCCGTACCAAACTGGTTTGTAAGAGAAGAATGGCGAAATATTAACTATGTAGAAACGCCAATTGCTAAACTCCTTGGCGAATACACGAGGAAAGATTACTCCTCCGGGAAAGTGGTACTTACTTCGGGACCGCTCTCACGAAAAAAGAAAACCGAGTAGCGAGCAGCCCATAGGTTGGGTTGACCCGCCGAAGGCGGTAACACCCAACAATCAATTAGCTAACCACGAATCTTTGGGTTTGCGGCTGGCGAAAAACAGGAAAAAAAGCGACCATGCGATACCGGCGCGCACAAATCAATGGCGGCACCTATTTCTTCACGGTGGTGACATATAGAAGAATGCGATTTTTAACGAAACCTGAAAATGTGTCCTTGCTGCGGCAATCATTCAAATACGTCATGGAACGGCACCCATTTGTGACCGATGCGATTGTTATTCTGCCGGATCATCTGCATTGCATTTGGACATTGCCTCAAGGGAACCATGATTTTTCTACACGTTGGAGATTGTTGAAGAGCCATTTCAGCAGGCACTTCAAAAACTTTCATTCCAACAATCTATCAAAATCTCTGACAAATAAAAAGGAAAAGGGGGTCTGGCAACGGCGCTTCTGGGAGCATCTGATTCGGGATGAAAATGATTTTTCGCGGCACGTGGAATACATCCATTACAACCCGGTCAAACATGGTGTGGCACAATCGCCAGCACAATGGGAATATTCCTCATTTCACCGGTACGTACGCGACGGCGTGTATGATGAACAATGGGGATTCGGGGAAGAAATTTCATTTGAAGAAGGCATTGGCCGGGAATAGACTGTTGGGTTTTGCTTCGCGCAACCCAACCTACGATCTGGCAAATGACGGAAACAAAACGACCATGCAACACTAGCTCGTAGGTTGGGTTGAGCCGCCGAAGCCGGCGAAACCCAACAAGGCGTGAACATAAAACAAAACCAAATATACAGGAGACGAACCATGAAAAAAGGCATGTTGGCGACCATGGTGCTTTCAATGCTGGTCTTTGCCATCTCACCGCATCTTGCGCGGGCGGAGGTGGTGGATCAAATCTTTACGTTGCACCCCGGGTGGAATGCCGTGTTCCTTGAGGTGGAGCCCACCTCCACCAAACCGGAGGACGTGTTTTCCTCGTTTACCTTTGATCCGCCGGGCGCAATTGCTGATCTCATCAGCGTATGGCGCTGGAATCCACGGTCTTCCACCGTGGAGTTCATCCAGGATCCCGGGACCCTGGTGCCGGATCAACCCCAGTGGATGGTCTACTACCCCGGCCAACCGCTGCTGACCAACCTTCACGCCATCAACGGGGAGACCGCGTATCTGATCCACCAGGGCGGTTCCTCCAATGTCACCTGGACCGTCACCGGCGAACCCACGATTCCGCACATCGACTGGAAGGCGAATTCTTTTAATTTTGTCGGATTCCACCTGTTTGCCGGACAGGAGCCTTTTTTCGTGGATTTCTTTTCTACCTCTCCCGCACATGCGGGCCAGGATATCTACGTCCTTCAAGCTGATTCATGGGTCAAAGTGACCAGCCCGACCGACCAGATGAAAGACGGCGAGGGCTTCTGGATTTATTGTAAGGGCTCGTCGGAGTTCACCGGTCCTGTTTCCGTTCAACTGGAGCAAGGGACCGGCCTTCACTTCGGCAAGGTACTCGTAGAGCAGGAAATTCGAGTATTCAATCATTCAGCCACGGACAAGATGATACACTTGAATGTGGATTCTCTGACCTCCAGTCCCCCAGTATACCTCTATTACTGGCTTTTTGATTCGGCGAACAACGTTGCAAGCTGGGTCGAATTCCCGATTTCTCCCGACAATTTGTATCTGAATATTGCCTCTGGTGAAATGCAAAGACTTCGCCTAGGGGTCCGGAGAGCAAATTTAACGCCCGGAGTTTCATATGGAGGCAACGTCTACATCCTGGATAATGACGTGACAAACTGGATTCGAATACCCATCACTGTCACCGGAATTAATTATACCGGCCTGTGGGTGGGGGACGCCACCATCCGAAAAGTGAGCCAGCCATCTAATACGGCGGACCCGGATACCCCGGCGCCTACAGGCTCCGAGTTCTCATTCCGTTTGATCCTGCATGTGGACAGTGGCGGCCAGGCCCGTCTGCTGCGTGAGGTCGTCCAGATGTGGCAGGAGGGCACGTGGAAACCGGATCCAAACAATCTCGGCAAGTTCATTGTGGATGAGCCGGGTCACTTTGTTCTATTAGGAAACGACGCCCTGATTCCCTTTTACTCCGGAGCGGCCTTAAGAGATGGCCAGCCCATGGGAAGGAGAATCAGTTCGTCCGCGTTCGGCTTCAGGAGCCCCCAGGCAATGACCGGCAATTTTCAGATGGGAAGCAGTCTGTCTTTGACCGTGGTGCTGCCCGCGGACGATCCCAGAAACCCGTTTTTTCACAAATACCATCCGGATCACAAGGTCGCCTCGCAATCATACGAGGTGACCCGCGACATCACCCTGGAATTTACGGACCAGGACAGCCAGGGCAATCCGATTGCCGGCATTTCTGCGCTAAGCTGGGGAAGCTCGGAAATCGGAGGCATTTATAAGGAGACCCTATGGGGGCTGCATAGGCATCAGATCTATATTGAAGGGACGTTTTTATTGAGAAAGGCCAGCGATGACGATGAGCTTTTGTTTTAGCACAAAACCAGGATCGAGAAGATAGTCGCAAACAAAAAAATGATCACCAAAACACGAAAGGACGAAAACACGAAATTTCTCGTAGGGTGGGCTGCGCCCACCAAGGGGATAAAACCACCGAGGCACAGAGGAAAATCCCCCTCGGACCCGGTTTCGCACAAGGCTTCGTCGGGGGAGGCCCGCGCAGACACACATATGAACGGTTTTGGTTGGCACAGCCCACCCTACACGTTCTATGACTCTGTGGTGCAGATAGAGTTGTAGATTGGGTTGAGCCGCCGAAGGCGGAGAAACCCAACAATGAAAACAAGCATACAAAAACCAAAATCTTTTCGAGGACGGAAAAATGAAAAGCACGGGGAAAAGTAAGATGAGGGTCGCCAGGAGAAAAGGCATTGCAAGAGATACGAGGCCTGGTTTGGTTTCCCAACCCAACAGATGCCTTTTCAAATCACGCCGAAAGGAGGTCCGCGGTCCATCCACCTCACTTCTCTTTATGATGGCCTCTTTCCTTTTCTTGTCCACCCTTGTGCTGGGCAAGCCGGGCATTGCTAATGCCACCACCTGGTACGTGGACGGGGCCGTGGAACGCTCAGGCGAAGGCACGAGCTGGGCCGCGGCGTTGAAGACGATCGGCGAAGGGGTTGACAAGGCCCACTCAGGTGACACGGTTTTGATCCGCGCGGGGACCTACACAGATGAACAAAACAGAGATATCTCCTTGGGCAGCGGAAAGAACATCACCATTCAGTCGGAATCCGGGCCTGAGAGCACGATCATTGATCTTCAGAACAGCGGACGGGCGTTTAGGATCCAGGGTGGCAATGCCTCAACCATTGACGGATTGACCATTAAGAATGGGCAGGCTCCCGAAGGCGGCGGCGCGATCTTCATTGAGAATCCCCCGAACGCACCCGCGACAATTATGAACTGCATTTTCGTGAACAACATTTCTGCATCAGGTGGCGCTATTGGAGCTGTTGTCGGCCAGGCGGCAGGATCGCTTACCATTTCGGACTGCTCCTTTTCGGGAAACAGTACGGATCCCACCCATGAGGGGGGGGCTATCGCCATCTACATATCTGGTTCGGGCTCCGGCTTTTTTGAAATCTCGAATTGCAGTTTTTCCGAGAATAATGGCGACGACGGCGGGGCCATCTTTGTAAATGGCGATGACACACCGAACGGTTTGTCTGTCATCAAAAACTGCATATTCCTCAATAACACGGCCGGAGGAGGCGGGGCAATCAAGGGATTGCACGGTTACCTCTCCGTCGAATCATGCCTTTTTTCAGGGAACACGGCCAAATGGAGCGGTGGGGCGGTTTCCACAACGGGGGGTAAAATTACCAACTCGGTGTTTTGGGAAAACACGTCCATCGGAATTGCAGGTGCCTTGTACAACTATACTAACACCACTTCGCCTTTAACCACCATCTCCCACTGCACATTTTTTAAGAACGAGGCGTCCTCCTATGGTGGTGCCATTTCTCCTGACGGAAACCTGAACCTTTCGGACACAATTGTCTGGGGCAACACGGCAAAATTTAAGGGGGATCAAATCTATTCGCAGGCTGGCAGTCCCACAACAGTGACTATAAGCTACTGTGATATTCAGGGCGGACTGGATGACATTCACGAACCGACTGATCCCAATGTCACGGTACAAAGTGGCGGCGGCAATATTGACAGTGATCCGCTCTTCGCCCTGGAAGAAGACTTCCATTTGATGCCGGACTCCCCTTGTATTGATGCGGGCAACAATAACCTCCCGGCAACAGACATGGACGGAAATACGAGGCCGCTGGACGGAAATAGTGACGCAACTCCACAGGCGGATATGGGGGCCTATGAATATGATCCCGCGCAATCGCCCGTGGCTGCTATTTCTCCACAGCGTCTTGTTTTCATGGCCAGGGAAGGAGAGGCCCTTCCCGAAGGACAAACACTATCTATTCGGAGCAGGGGCACAGGTACACTGGACTGGATGATCGACGAAGACATCTCCTGGCTGCGGGTTGAAGCAACTGATACCAGCTCAACCGGGGAGACAAATACCGCCAAGGTCTTTGTCGACCATTCAACCATCGCCCATGGAATCTATACAGGAACCGTGAATGTCGTGGACAGCAGCAACCCTGCCACACAATATGGACAGGTAGAGATCACCCTGAACGTAACCAAAAAACTGCACGTCCCTGCAGATTATACGACGATCCAGGCGGCCATGGACGCGGCCATCCACGGCGACGAGGTGGTCGTGGCGGATGGGACTTATACCGCAGAAGGCGATAAGAACCTGGACTTCCAGGGAAAGCGTATCACGGTTCGGTCCGCCCACGGGCCCGAGTTTACGACCATCGATTGCAGCAATTCGGGGCAGGCGTTTGTGTTCTCCCGGGGGGAGACCAGGAAGTCTGTGGTCCAGGGGTTTACGATTACCGGCGGTCATGCCACAGGCGGCACCACCTATGGCAGCGGCGGCGGGATCCTCGTTATGGAAAACGCCTCCCCGACGATTCTGGGATGTGTGTTTTCAAGCAATATAGCGGATTATTTCGGCGGAGGCATCGCCCTACTGGGGAGCCATGCCCTTGTGAGCCACTGTACGTTTAATAACAACGCGGCAGGGTATTCCAGCGCGGACTACGGCGGAGGGGTATACATCACCGGACTTTATAACCGCATTGAGGATTGTGTCTTTGTCGGAGGTTCGAACAGCACCTCCGATTACGGCGGCGGGATTTACTCAGCAGGCAGCTTCCTCACTGTCAATGACTGTGTGTTCAAGGACCACGAAAATGCCTCTTACGGCGGGGGAATCTTTACCGTCGGGGAATCCACTACCATTTCCGGATGTGTTTTTTCAAATAATTCCGCCAACTACGGCGGGGGAATGTACGCGGGGACAAGCAACGTAATCGTTTACAACTGCATCTTTTCATACAATCGCACGAATAACAATGGTAATGGTGGGGGCATTTACGGCATGAACATGGAGGTAACCAACTGTACCTTCCACAGAAACAACGCCGACGTTAGCGGCAGGGGAGCCGGTATCTACGTATATGGGACAGCAAGCAGTACCGTGGCAAAAATAACGAACTCTATTTTCTGGGGAAACCGCTATGGAATCACACTGAACGACATCGACAAACAGGCCTCTCCCACCATGGACGTCACCTACTGCACGATCTCCGACAGCAGCAACTGGCCCAATGACTATGACAAACAAATTTACAACACCGATCCTAAGTTCATCGATCCATACGGCCCGGACGGGCTTTTGGCCACGTGGGAAGACAATGATCTGCGTCTTGACCCCTCCTCCACGTGCGTGGACACGGGCCTGACCATCCCCTGGCTGTTTTCCGATATCCGGGGATCGGTCCGTCCGGTTGACGGAAACAAAGACGGCACGCCAAAGTTTGACCGGGGGGCCTATGAGTACAGTGAATACTACGGTGGGCTTCCCGGTGACCAGACCGCCAGGGCCTTCAAGGATTTTGCCATCAGCGGCCCGGGCGTGCTGATGACCAATTTTGAGTACGAGATCACCTGGAGGGACCGGGACCCCTTCCCGTCGGACCCGAGAATCGACCAGAGCGAATCCTATGACGTCAACATGGCGCTGGTAAACCAATTTGGTCTGAGGATTGAGCTCGGCACCTATACCATGGAAACCGTTCAGGCCGGCTATAGCATTCCCATCACCTTTGGTCCCGAGCATATCGGCACCTGGCATCTCAGGCTGGAGCTGGCTTCGGACCCCAACATGTACGTGCTTTCAAAGGAGTTCCTCATTTACTATAAACCGGTCACCCGCTATGCCCTGAGCCAGTGGATCCCGGCCCCGGAAGAAGCGGACGCGACCGTCAAGCCGGATGTGGAGGAAAGCGGTTCGTGTTTCTGGAGCAACGATACCCACCGGCTCTATGCGATTGCACCCACCACCACCATGATCACCTGGTACACGGACCAGGACAAGGAAACCCCGATCCCCACAGTGGCCTATATCACCTATCCAGACAAAGCAGACTATCCCTCGGACCCGGACGTGTATCTCCACATTGCTGATTCTATGGCCGTGGATCTCTTGCCTGAAGGAACCCGGTTTGACAATGTCCAGATCATGTACCAGGAAAACGACGCGGTTACCTCCGGCAATGCATTTACGGCCGGCCAGGAAGGCTGGGTGGTCATCATGTACGGGGATCAGCAGGGGGACACGCCGGAGGAGAAAGAAGTGTTCGACGTGGTCCGAACCTATACCTGGAACCATCCGCAAGACAGCGGCATTCCGTCGGATCCGATCCTGAACCCCGCGTTTCCCATTGAGACCACCTGGGACATCGGGGCACAGGTCACGGACCCGGATCATTGCCCGGACTGCAAGAGCGGCTGGGTCTTTTTCGAACATGCCCTGTATGATGGATACGGCCCGACCAAGGCCTATGACCGCAGTGTGCGCGAAGGGGCGATCTTTATGGTCAATGAAGATATCCCAACCACGCAAGACGACGATCTGGTGGTGGTCTGGTACAAAAAGAGCACCACATCGGGGGTGTGCTGGCCCGGAAAACCCGTCCGGTATGACCCGCAGTGGCCCGCAGACGCCAAAAAAATCGTCATTTCAAGCGGCCTCGGGTCCGGCCCGCTTCCGCCTGAACAATACGGATTGCAGGATAACATGCTCGTGTACAACCAGCCGGACAGGGAACAACCCGGATATAACCCCAACGAAGAGCACGCGGCGTTCTTTACCGCGCAGGGTTCCGCGGACCCGGGGGTGTTTCCGCTCCGAACCGATCTGAACAAACCTGTTGACGATGTCACCCCCTACGGCACCGGAGACCGCTCCCGGCCCTATGTGCTGCTCAAATACCAGGATCCGGTTACCCACAACTGGGCCTTTGAGGTCTTCAAGGTGGTTGCCCAGTCGGGCAGCTATATCCTTCAGAGCGGGGCTGTTGTCCCTCACGATATCGCCGATATCCTGGCGTCGAACCTGACCTATTACATCAACGCAAGCGGGGCGTTAACGCTTCGTTCTGGCCCGCTTCCGGCTGAAAGCTATTATCTGGACGCCCAGGGCTATCTGGTCAGTTGGGCGGACAGCTCGCAGCATTACAACCTGGACACAGGCACGATTCAACCCGTCACCCCGGGAGAGGCAAAACAGTATTATATCGACAACACCGGCCAGTTTCTGGAAAATCCCGGCACCCTTCCGGCTGAAAGCTATTATCTGGACACCTTCGGGGTGCTTGTGGAAAGCGACACCTATTACCGCTTCCAGTATGCAGGGTTCGCCGGCCAGGAAATCAACCCTCCCTATCCGGTGAACCAGTTGACCTTCGGCCCGTGTTCGGAATCCAAGACCATCACACCGGATTTTGTGCTCAAGGACAAAGACGACAAGTTCTTCGCCAAAAACGGAGGGTACAATGGCCATGACGCGGAACACGTGTTGCTGCGCTATTTCTACCGGCTTCAAAACGGGTTCTGGTATGACCTGGATGAAAACGGTGTTCCCGACGAGACCGTGGGCACCCCTCTGCCGTGGCTGGAGGCGCTGGACGGCACCTTTGATAACGAGCCGGTGACCCTCACCTATTCCATCCACTGGCCCGATCCGGTGCCCACCCTGCACGTGGGTGAGACCCTCTTGGATGCCAAGACCCAGGAAGGCGAGACCGTTGGCCTTCCCAATATTATGGACCAGTGTGTGGTGCAGGTCCTTTTTGACCAGTCCGACCGGGAAGGCCACGGCCCCAGCGCAAAGCTCATTGATCCCTTAAAAGAATACGGGGTGGACGTGTCCTCCTGGGTCACCGATCCGGAATCAGACCTTTATCCCCAAAACCTGAAACCGAAGCGTGGCGAGCACAACCGCTGGGTGTTCAAGGCCCTGCCCCAGTACCTGCAAAGCTGCCTGACCTATGATGAACTCTCTGGAGAGCTCAAGCTCAAAGGCTTTTACAGCACCGGAACGGGCGAGCCTACCCTGCTTCTTAACACCCTCACGGACCGGGATATCATGGAGATCTCCCGGGTCTTCATGACGAATCCCAATGATCTGGATCCGACCACATGGACGGACAGCATTATTCCGGTCAATCTAAGAAACGCATTGTACACGTTGAAAAGCGCAGGGGATGCAGGCCTTACAGGCACCTCTTTTCTCAAATTCGCGGAGATGAAGGCCCTTACCGCGGGAGATGCCCAGCATGTGCCGTCCTATGTAACCCTGGCCTTTAACAACGACCCCGACGACTGCCCCGGTCCGGTAACCCTGAGCGTGATCAAGGTGGACTGCCCGCTTTACCGCGGGGAAATCAAGGTGATCGAGCCCGAAGACGTGTTCGAAGAAAAGGTCACCCTCCGGCACAATGGCGACTTCGGCGGAAATGCGCCTTCCCGGTGGTTCCAGTGGAAATACCTGACCGCCGATTTTTCCGGCATCCCTGTGGGACCGGAACAGCCCGGGGAAAACTGGCAAGACTTTTTCGCCGTGATGCAAAATCCCGGAACAGATCCTTATGAATGGGATCCCCCTCCTGGCTTTGGGGGCAATTTCTTTCAGGGTGCCCAGGACATCACTGTTCAGGGCACGGGTCAGCAGCTCCTTCCCGACAAGTGGTTTTCCGTGCGCTATTACTACCCCGGCATGTGCCCGGATGACTTCAGCGACTGGACCGAACCCCAGCTCTATGAGGGCTGGGTCAAGCGGGTGATGAAAAACATCAACCTGTTTGATGAAAAGGTCAAGGACTTCCATGAGAGCGAGGTCAACACCCTGGCCAGTATGATCAGCCTGGCCGGGGAACGGTATGAAGGGGACGTGGCGCTCAGCTCGGACCCGGATAATCTTAGAAAGCTCGGCATCATTGAGACCTATCATACCCTGCTCCACAGGGCCGAGGACCTGACCATCAATCAGGGCGTGGATATGCAGGACGCCAACAAGGCGATCCTGTTTGCGGCCAACCGGCTGGCGGGCATGTACATGATGCTGGGAAATGAGGCCTATGCGGACGCAGCGGATCCGACCATCGGCTTTTCCACAGAAGACGGCCAGTACGGCACCGAAGCGCCCTCCATCTTCTGTTTTCAGAATCAGATGGATTCCCTGCTGGAAGAAGAGCTGGCCCTGCTGCGCGGCCGGGCCGATGAAGGGGTAAGGCCTTTTTATAATCATCTGATCTGGAATTTCACCCTGGGCGATGGGGAAGTGGCCTACAAGGAAAACTACAACATCACGGACCAGGAAACCGATCAGGACGGAGACAGTATCCCCGACCCACCGGACGGCGTGGTGGACGTCAAGGACGCCATGGTCCTGTATCCCCAGGGCCACGGAGACGCCTGGGGTCATTATCTTACGGCCCTTACATATTACTATGACCTGCTCAGGGACCCCTACTTTACCTGGGAGCCCCAGACCGAGGCCATTCTGGTGGACCAGACCCCTGTGTCCGTAGACTACCGGGATGAGCGCCGGTTTGCCGCGGCCGCGGCCGCCAGGGCGAAAACCGGCGCGGAGATCGTCAACCTGACCTACCGGCAGTACTATGTGGAAGACCCGGAGGCCCAGTGGCAAGGGTACAAGGATGTGGACGCCCAGCGTGCCTGGGGGGTGGACGGCTGGGCCAGCCGCGCCGGCCAGGGGGCGTTTTTCGACTGGGTGGTGGGAAACGCCATCTTGCCGCCGGAAACCGTTGAGCCCACCATTACCGAAGAGCAAACCGCTACCACGGGCGGCCAGACAGCCTTTGTGCTGCAATTTATCCACTATGATCCGGCAACCGACCCTCGGGTCTTGCAGGTCTTTGTGAATGACGTATTGCAGGACTTTGCCGACTACGATATCAGCACAGCTTCGCTGCCGCCGCCACAATACGTGGAAACCACGGTGACCTTTCATCAGGGGTTGAATCTGGATGACGAAGCGACCTTTAAACTAACCTCGCTGGTGGAAGGCATCCAACGGGTGGACCGCACCACGGTCCTGGAGCTGGCCGAAATCGCCAGCCAGTACAATGCGGTCCAAGCCCAGGTGGACCAGGCTAACCTAGGCCTGAATCCCCTGGGGATTGCAAAACATGAGGTGCCGTTTGACATCGACCCGCAGGCAATTGACAACGGCCAGACCCACTTTGAGCAGATCTATGCCCGGGCGGTCCAGGCCATGAATAACGCCATTGCGGTGTTCAACCATGCCAACCAGAGCACCATGCTCCTGCGGCATCAGCAGGACAGGCTGGCCGACTTTCAACGGAACATCGAAAACAGCGAGGCGGATTTCAATAACCGGTTGATCGAGGTCTTCGGCTATCCATATCCCGATGACTGCGGGCCCGGCAAGACCTATCCGACCGGGTATTGTGAAACCGGCCCGGATCTGTATCATTTCATGTATGTGGATCCCTCGGAGCTTATGGGTGTAGACGCACCCAAGGCACACACCTTTGAGGTGACCTTCAAGAGCCTTGATGTGGACGCCCAGGGCGCGTTGCAACAGGCGGAACAGCCCGTGACCTTCCATATTGATACGGACGGCCGGTTCGGGTTGATCAAACCGGCAAGCTGGCAGGGCCGAAGAAAGGCGCCGGGAGAGATTCAACTGGCCCGGTCGGATCTCCTTCAGGTTCGCGGACGATTTGAAAAGGCGATGCTGGAATACGATAAGCTGCTCGGACAGATCGAAAATCAAGTCGCTGCAATCAAGGCCCAGCACGACCTGAATGAAGACGAAATCAGTATCCTGGAATTTGGTAAAGGATTGCAGGTCAACCTGAACAAACAAATCAAATTTTTTCGGGAGCAGGAGCTCAATTTCAGGACCGGGGCACGGCTTTCTACCCTGATCGGGAATGGCCTGGCCGAGGCTCTGCCCCTGTCCGCCGGGATGTCCTTTGATCTGACTTCCACGGTGCGGTCGGCCATTCGCATCGCATTTGCCGCCAACGCAGAGATGTACTCAGAAAAGGCCGACACCAGTTCACTTACTCAGCTGGGTCACCAGCAGGCCAAGGAACTTTTCGCGGCACAAAACAATATCGAGCTGGTGACACGCCGTGGAGAATTCGCTGTAGAACAGCAACTATTGCAACTAAAAAATCTCATTCTAAACGAGGCCGCCCTCCGGAATGAAATCTACAACCTTGAAGAAAGCATGAAGCAGTCCGCGGGCCGATACCTGTCCGCCCTAGCCAAGGGGGAACGGTTGCTTGCAGACCGGTTGCGTTTCCGCAAACAGACGGCTGCCCAGATCGTTAATTACCGGTACAAAGATATGACCTTCAGGATCTTTCGAAATGACGCCCTTCAGAAGTACCGGGCCCAGTTCGACATGGCGGCCCGGTACGTGTACCTGGCGGCCAAGGCCTATGACTATGAGACCACGCTGCTGGATGAAGACAACCGCGCCGGCGAGCGGTTCCTGACCGACATCGTCAGGAAACGGGCCATCGGCATGATCCAGGATGGCCAGCCCCTCACGGGCACCGGCCTGGCGGACCCCATGAAGCGGATGTGGCAAAACTTTCAGGTCCTCAAGGGCCAGATGGGATTCAACAACCCGCAGATAGAGACCAACCGGTTCTCCTTGCGGCAGGAGCTTTTCAGGATCCGCATGGACCAGGCGTCCAATACCACCTGGCAGCAGGTTCTGGCGGCCTATCGGGTGGATGACCTGTGGGATGTGCCCGAATTCCGGCGCTACTGCCGGCCGTTTGCCTCTGAAGGGATCCCGGAACCCGGGATTGTGATTCCCTTTTCCACTACAGTCACTGCCGGCCTCAACTTCTTTGAATGGCCTCTCGGGGGCGGAGACTCTTATTACTCCGCCACCAATTTTGCCACCAAGGTTCGGGCCGTGGGGGTGTGGTTCAGCAACTACAATGCGGTCGGGCTGGCGCAGACCCCGCGGATCTATCTGATACCGGCCGGCGAGGATGTCCTGAGGACACCCTCTTATAACCCGAGCAACATCCGCACCTGGCAGGTGGTGGATCAAAAGCTGCCGATCCCCTTTCCGATCGTCGAAACCGAGCTTCAGAATAATCCGGACTGGATTCCCACCGTGGATACCATCTTTGACGAGATGTTCCAGATCCGGAGACACTCGGATTTCAGGGCCTATCATGACAGCGGGTATCTGAATGAATCGGAGATGAAATTCGACAGCCGCCTGGTGGGACGGTCCGTATGGAACACCCACTGGCTGTTGATCATTCCCGGTCGGGCTCTGCTCTACGATCCGGACGAGGGCCTGGATACCTTCATCTATGGTCCGGAGGCCATCGGCGGCTATGGGGAGCGGACCGGAAACGGGATCTCGGATATCAAACTGTTCTTTGAAACGTATGCGTATTCTGGGAATTAACAAGACAATGATCAAGAAAGCACGAAAGGGGAAAAACACGCAATATTCGTAGGGTGGGCTGCGCCCACCGATCAGTATGAAACCACAGAGACACGGAGGGCACAGAGAAAATCCCCCTCAGTCCCCCTTTGAAAAAGGGGGAAGATATGGGGTGGGCGCAGCTTATACCCTACGGGCCTGCCGAAATAAGGCCTAGGGCGGGGGCTTATCCCTCGCCGGATACCGATCCGTTTTTCTCCGTGTCCTCTGTGGCTCTGTGGTGAAAAAATAATAGGAGCAAAATGTCGATGAAAAATTGCTTCACATCCTATACGAGGGTGGTTGTGCTGCTTTTCACCCTTTTGTTGTTCACGGGATGCTCAAAAAAAGAAAAGGCACAAAGCGCCCCACAGGACAACTCGCCGGTCCTGGCCACCGTGGGAGACAGCCGCATTACGGTTGCAGATTTTAAGGCCGTCGTGGCCGACAAGCTCTCTTCACGCCGTGGCAGAGTTTCAAAGGAAGAACTCAAACAATGGCTGGATGACCGCGTGCTCGAAGAGGTGCTGTATCAGGAGGCCCTGCGGGTCGGTCTGGACCAGGATCCACAGGTAAAAAGAAACATCCGCCAGATGCTCACCAGCCGGTTGATTGATGACACCATGAAAAGGGAGGTGTGGAGCAAGCCGATCGAGGATGCCCAGATTGAACGATACTACAATGACCATTGGAATGAATTCAACCGGCCGGACCAGGTGCGGATCGGCGATATCTTGATAGCGGTCCCGGCTGATGCCTCGCAAGAGCAGCGGACCGCACGCAAAGCAAAGGCCGAGGCGGTTCTGAAAAAGGCCCTGGAGGCCCAGGACCAGCGCTTTGGTTTTGGCGCATTGATCAGAGAGTACTAGGATACCCCTGAAGGATACACAAAAGGCGATACCGGATTTTTTGACAACCGAGGGAACCCCATCGGCATTGACCATGCCCTGGTAAACGCCGCCTTTTCCCTGGACCATGTAGGTGAGATGGCGGACCACGTGATTGATGCCTCGGACGGGTATCACGTGATCATGCTTACGGGCAAGCGCTCCGGCATGCACGTCCCGCTCGATAACGTCCGGCAGCGCCTCATACAACGGATGCGCCGGGAAAAAGCGCAACAGGTCAAAAGAGCCTTTATCGACGGCCTCAAGGCAAAACAGAAGAAAACAGTGAACGAAAAGGTGCTGGCCAACCTTGTGGAAGAATTAAGGGCCGAGGCAGCCGAAGGGCGGCACGGTTCCGGGAAGGCATTCCCCCGAACCAAAGGGAATCTCAATCCCCCGGCACTGCCGAAAAGATAAAGGAAAAAGGGATAACAAAAAGAGGATCACGAAGGCACGAAAGATGGAAAACACGAAAAATTTGCAGGGTGGGCTGTGCCCACCAATCAGAATTAAGCCACAGGGACACGGAGGACACAGAGAGAATCCCTCTCGATCCCCCTTTTTAAAAGGGAAGGACAGGGGGGCTGGGATGGCGGCAAAAACGCCGCCGTACGGTTTTTCTCTTCGTGCTTTCGTCCTTTCGTGATTTCGTGATAGGTTTTTTCAAAAGAGTCGAAAGTAAGAATACCGGTGGGCAGCATAGCCCACCTTACCAAGATTTCGTGATTTCGTGCTTTTTTAACTTTGTGTTTTGCGGCTGATGCCTTGAAAACATGACGTGATTCTTTTTTGGCTATTGATCATAGATAAGCAATAACCTCAGGAAGGAGGAGAGACAACCATGAACGCCAAAGAAAGGAAAGGACGACTGGTTGGATTTGTTACGATGATCCTTTTCGCCCTAGCCCTGGCCCTGCCGGCAAGGTCATCGGCCGTCCCGGAGCCGGACAACATCGTCTACGGGGTTGCGGCAGACAGCGCTGTCACCATTCGGCTTGAAGTAGACGGTACGCAGATTTGCTCTTATCACATGGGGGACGACCCGGATGCCGGGGTGTTTTACATTCTGCGGGTCCCCATGGATTCGGCCGGTGACCCGCTATCGGGCAGTGCCCGTCCCGGAGATACGGCCGATATTTACATCAATGAGGACACCTCGCCAACACAATCCCTAATCCTCGGCGAAAGAGGCAGCATATTCAGGCTGGATCTAGGCACCACGGACGACGACGGGGATGGCATTCCGGATCAATGGGAGCAACGCCTTGCGGATGCCAACGGCAGTGACGACATCTACGATGCCTCGGATGTAGACCCCAAGGCCGACTTTGATAACGACGGCTTCAGCAATGCCAGAGAGTTCCTCGCGGGCTCCGATGCGGCTGATACCGAGAAGATCCCCTGCTGCATCGCGGACCTGAATACTGATGGCGATGTGGACGGAACCGATCTGGCGGAATTTGGTGAAGACTATCCCTTTGGCACATGTGAATGTCCCTCGGATATGGACGGCGATGGAGACATCGATGACATGGATTTTCTGTTCTTCACCGAGGACTACGGCAGGATGGATTGCTATTGGTAGTGGCTTTTGGGGTTGATTCGCCGAAGGCTGAAAGACTTTACACGGACCTCAAATATAGAAGCCGGGAGGGTACGGAAGAAATCGCACTTGATGTTTACGGTAAAACTGATCTTTGACAGTTAAATTTTTAAATTTCAATAAAATCAAGGCACTAAGGTGGTTCAAATTTTTCTTGGCACTACCGATTTGTTTTTCGGT
>JAFDGP010000223.1 GCA_019309245.1 Deltaproteobacteria bacterium
CTTGACAAAATAGTCCAATTTTGTTACCGAAAAATGCGATAATAGCCGGATTGCAAATGCGTGGACCGCCACAAACGGTCGAAAGGGCCAGGTAACGCATCCGGCATTGCCGGCGACCCGGTCCTGGTTGGTATCTACCCGCGATGCGCACATCACAATGGGCACAGGCGTTGAGTTCCGTCCTTGATTTTTTAATTTATGGACGGACACCGGCCATTGACCAGGGCTATCCGTTACCGGAGTGAGGCGTTAACGGAGAACAGCTTGAAGCCGCGGACGGTTTTTTTTGGCAGGCCGCGGTTTTTTTTCGGGCGGTCCTGGGGCGTTGAATTAAGATCAGGATGGCCGGGTTGCTCCGGTTGCCGGACGGGAAAAGGAGGTGACAAGGGGGGTCTTTAGTACGGGTCGAGAGCAAGACGGGGGCCCGGAAGCGGCCTTTTCGGCCTTGCAATCGGTCATCAAACCTGAACCGCTAGGCGACGTTCCGACATATGGGATGTCGCAAGGAGGATGGTGCTTATGAAACGGATTCTCGGATTTTTTGTTGCAGCCGTTTTTGTGATCGGATTTTTTCCTGCTTCGTCCCTGGCGGGTGCGGTCACACTGAGTTATGCGAATTTTCCACCGGCCCCCACGTTCCCGTGCGTGCAGATGGAACGGTGGAAAAAAGAGGTCGAGGCCCGCACCAACGGCAAGGTGGTGATCAACACATACCCTGGCGGGACCCTGCTGGGGGCGAAAAACATGATGGACGGGGTCATTGCCGGCCAGGCGGATATCGGCTGTCTTTGCATGGCCTATCAGCCCGGGCGCTTTGCCATCACCAATGCGGTGAGTCTGCCTCTGGGTATTCCCAACTCCACGGTCGGGAGCCTGGTCCTGTGGGACCTGTACAAGAAATACAGCCCGAAGGCATTTTCAAAGGTCAAGGTCCTGACGATGTTTACCACGGCCCCTTCCAATATCATGTCCAAGATCCCCATTCGAAGCCTTAAAGACATCAAGGGAGTGGACCTGCGGGCATCGGGTGGCGCGGCGCAGATCCTGAAGGCCTGGGGGGCCAATGCTGTGGGCATGCCCATGCCGGCCACGCCCGAAGCCCTGCAAAAAGGGGTGGTAAAAGGGCTTTTTTCCTCTCTCGAGGTCATGAAGGACTTCAAATTCGCCGAACTGTGCGGGTATGTGACCATGACGGATACGGCCGTGTATCCTTTTGCGGTGGTGATGAATATGGACAAGTGGAACGCCCTTCCCAGGGATGTGCGGCAGGTTATGGAAGAGCTCCGCACCCAGCAGGCCGCGTGGACGGGCGCTTATATGGACAATCATGTCAAAGAGGCGATCGCCTGGTCCAAGCAAACTCACCACGTGGAGGTGATCGAGCTGTCCGCAGAACAAAAGGCGAAGTGGGACGCCTTGCTGGATCCGATTACCGCGAAATGGATCGCCGACACCCAGGCCAAAGGGCTTCCGGCCCAGGCCGTGGTGGACGATATCCGGGCGTTTGCTGCGATGTACGCCGGAAAGTAACGCATCGCGGGGCCGCATCTTAATCATTGACGAGTTTTTGCGAAGTCGTCGAGTCTGAGCCAGACGCAGACACGCAGTAAAGCATAGCGCCCAATCGGGCAAAAGGGGACGTTTGCAAGGGCCTCGTAGATGCAAGGCGTCCTGTAGGGATTATGTCGTTTTACAGGGTTCTGGAAAAGGTCAGTGAGGTATTGAACCGGGTGCTGTTGGGTGTGGCCGGGTTTTTTGTGGCGGCCATGATCGTGCTTACCTGTGCCAACATCTGTTTTCGCATCCTGTGGGTGCCGGTGAGCGGGACCTTTGAGTTGATGGGATACTTTGGGGCTGTGGCAACAGCCCTTGCCCTGGGGTTTACCCAGATCAAACGGGGCCATATCGCCGTAGACATCGTGGTCCAGCGCTTTCCAAAAAGGCTCCGAACGCTGCTGGCCGGCATCAACGGCCTGGTGTGCATGGCCTTTTTCGGGGTGGTGACCTGGCAGATCGCCGAATACGCGATAACGCTCTTTCGTACGGGAGAGGTCACCGAAACCCTCCGGATTGTCTATTATCCTTTTACATTCGCCGTGGCCCTGGGCTTTGGCGTGCTTTGTCTGGTGTTGCTGACCGATTTTTTGAGGGCGATCCTTGCTGTTGAGGCCGGACCGCGATGAACCCGTATGCCGTTGGCATTTTGGGGGTCGCGCTCTTGTTTGCGGTCCTGTTCCTGCTCGGCATGCCGGTGGGCTTTGCCATGGCGGTGGTGGGGTTTTGCGGTTTCGGCTTCGTGGTGTCATTCAAGGCCGCAATCAACATGGTGGGCGCGGACCTTTGGACGACCTTTTCCAGGTACGGGCTTACGGTGATTCCGCTGTTTATCCTCATGGGATATATTGCCTTTTATTCCGGAATCGCAGAAAAGCTTTATGACGCGGCCTATAAATGGTTCGGACACTGGCGCGGCGGGCTTGCCATCGCCACCATCGGCGCAGATGAGCTCTTTGCGGCGATCTGCGGATCCAACACGGCCACGGCGGCCACCATGGGGGCCGTGGCTCTGCCGCAGATGGACAGGTACGGTTACGATACCAGGTTGAGCAGCGGCACCGTGGTGACCGGCGGCACCCTTGGCACGGTGATGCCGCCCAGTGTGGTGCTCATAATTATCGGGCTTCAAACCGAGCAATCCATCGTCAAACTCTTTCTGGCCGGCATCCTGCCGGCGGTGCTGCTGGGGCTGCTCTTTGTGCTGACCATTGTGGTATTGTGCCGGATGAACCCGGCCCTGGGGCCTGCAGGGCCGAAGGTGAGCTTTAAGGAAAAGCTCAAGTCCCTGGCCGGGGTTGTGGAGGCCCTGACGATCTTTACCCTGATGGTGACCGCGCTCACCGGCAGGCTGTCCTTAAAAGGCCTGCTGCGTTCCATGCAGGACACCCTCAAGATATCCTGTATGGTCTTTATGCTGGTGGCAGGCGCCATCATCTTCGGCCGGTTTCTGGCTGTAACGCGGCTGCCCTTTCTGATTGCCGATGGGGTCTCGCATCTTCAGGTGTCTCGGTTTCTAATCCTGGCCATTATCCTGGTGATCTATCTGCTCGGGGGGTGTTTCATTGACTCTCTGGGTTTTTTGGTCCTGACCATCCCCATCTTTTTTCCGCTGGGGGTCGCCCTGGAGTTTGATCCCATCTGGTATGCTATAATCCTGACCATGGTCACCACCATGGGGGCCATCACCCCGCCTGTAGGGGTCAACATCTATGTGGTCAAGGCCCTGGCCCCGGAGATCAGCCTGGGCACAATCTTCGGAAGTGTAAGCTACTTCTTGCTGGCATGCATCGTATGTATCGCACTTTTGATAGCTTTTCCGAAGATTGTGCTGATCATCCCCGCCATGATGAATTAGGGGAGCAGAAAAAGGCGACCCCCTGGTAGTCATGTCTTCCGGTGCCCGTGAAGGGGCCCGCAGAGAGTGCAGCGGCAGCGCTGAGGGTTTTGGTTTCTAAACAATCAAATTCGTGTTTTTGCGATAAATTTTTTCTTTTTTGGTTCCGGTTCGTCCGGGTTCAGGAGTGATTATGGTAAAAACATTCATGCCCAAGGTAACATCCGAGCAAGAGCTGAAGGCATTGCAACTGGAGGGGCTGAAGCGCACCGTGCGCCATGCCTACGAGGGCAGCCCCTTTTACAGGAAGCGTTTGGACGAGGCCGGGGTGAGCCCGGCGGACATTCGGTCCCTGGATGACTTGAGGCGGCTTCCGCTGACCACGGCCGATGACTTGAAGAGTGATTACCCCTTTGCGTTCCTTTCCGTGCCCATGGAAAAGGTGGTGCGTATCCACGCATCCTCGGGGACCACAGGCAAAAGAAAGATCCTGTGCTACACCCGCAAGGACATCAGTGACTGGGCGGATATGTTTGCCCGGTGCTATGAGATGGCGGGCCTGACCCGGCAGGATCGCGTTCAAATCGCGGTCGGCTACGGACTCTGGACCGCGGGGGCCGGGTTTCAGCTCGGCTGCGAGCGCTTCGGGGCCCTGGCGGTTCCGGTGGGGCCGGGAAACCGCGACATGCACTGCGAGGTCATGGTGGATCTTCAAAGCACCGTGTTTTGCTGCACGGCCTCCATGGGACTGCTGATGGCCGAGGAGGTCCATCGTAGGGGGCTCAAAGACCGCATTGCCGTCAAAAAGGTGATTTTCGGCGCGGAGCGGCACAGCAAGGCCATGAGGAAGCAGATCGAGGCCTACTTCGGCATTGAAGAAAGCTTCGACATCCCGGGCCTGACCGAGCTCTACGGGCCGGGCACGGGGCTGGAATGCCGCAAACACGAGGGGATTCACTACTGGGCGGATTACTACATCCTGGAGGTCCTGAACCCGGAGACTCTTGAGCCCGTGGCCCCGGGCGAGATCGGTGAAATGGTGGTCACCACCCTGCGCAAGGAGGCCTCGCCGTTAATCCGGTATCGCACCCGGGACCTGACCCATCTGAAGCCCGATCCGTGTTCGTGCGGCAGCGTGCTTCCCATGCACGGTCCTTTGTTGGGGCGCACGGACGACATGTTCATCATTCGGGGGGTGAATGTCTATCCGGGCCAAATCGATGCCCTGCTTTCTCAGGACACCCGGGTGGGAAGCGAATACCAGGTGTTGCTGAGCCGGCGGGACGGCCGCGATTATATGACGATCAAAGTGGAACGGCCCGGGGTCTCGGATCCGTCGCATGACCAGGCCGTGGCTGCAGACCTCGAAGACCGCATCCGGCGCCGCCTCCTGGTACGGGCCAAGGTGGTCTTGGTGGACCATGGATCGCTTCCCAGGACGGAAAGGAAAAGCAAACGGGTCTTTGACGAGAGAGCCGAGGAGTAGGCTAGAGGTCTTGATGAAAAAGCCGATCCAAAACTACTGGGCCTTGCGCCTGGAGCAAACCCGAAAGGCCCTGGAGAAAAACAATTTCGATGTGTTTGTGGCCAAAGACGGCAGCGAGGCCAAAGACATCGTGCTCAACACGATCATCCCCTCGATCAAGCCCCGTACCCTTTCCTGGGGTGGATCGGTGACCCTGGTGGCCACCGGGCTCTACGAGGCGCTCAAAGACGATGCCCGCTACGAAGTCTTGGACACCTTTGATAAGAAGATGCCCAAAGAAGACATGGCCGAGCTTCGAAGACAGGCCCTGCTCGTGGATGTCTTTATGACCGGAACCAACGCGCTGACCCAGGCAGGACAACTCGTCAACCTGGACATGTACGGCAACCGTGTGGCGGCCATCACCTTCGGGCCGAAACATGTGATCATCCTGGTCGGAAGAAACAAGATCGTCGCCGATCTGGACGAGGCCGTAAAACGGGTCAAAGGGTATGCCGCGCCGGTCAATGCCATGCGGCTGGACAAAAAGACCCCGTGCGTGCACACGGCCGTGTGCGAAGAATGCAAGAGCCCGGAAAGAATCTGCAACACTTGGACCATTACCGAAAAGGGCTTTCCCAAGGGAAGGACCAAGGTGGTGTTGATCAACCAGGACCTGGGTTTCTAGCGGACCAGCCCGTTTTCAGAAGAACAATTCTTCCTTTTGTCATCGGATGGCATGTTGTTTATGCAACATTAGCACCTGATACCGAGGTGTCGCCCCGGACTCATTTATGGAAGAAACTCTGAAATCAGAAGCCTTAATTCCCAACCCGGACGAGCCGGAGCCAAAAAAGAAAAAATTTATCACGTGATGTTTTCAAGGCGTCAAGCCGCAAAACACGAAATAAAAGACATTGAGGTTTTCGTGTTTTCGTCCTTTCGTGTTTTTGTGATTATCTTTTTAAGTTTTTGCTGCAAAAAACGCGTATTGTTCTTAATACGCGAGCCGCAATTTGAATCGAGTTTCTTAAGAGGGTTGAGTTTCTTAAGGGGAATAACCCTCATACTTCCCCCTTTAAAAAAGGGGACCGAGGGGATTTCCCAACATAGTGTTTTCTCTTTTGCCACTGGGTTCATAGATTCACACGAGCCATGGATACGCTCTTTGCCCTGGCAAGACAGGTGGCCGGAGACATCCTTTCCCAAAAAAGCAAAGGGGCGGCTTCGGAAGCGGCTGCCAAAATGATCGCCCTTGCCGAAGACGTGATTGGTCAATTCGAGCATCGCCACGGCCTCGAGGATCCGGTGGCATGCGGGCCCGGATGCGCCTATTGCTGCCATTATCAGGTCGTGATGACTGCCCCGGAGGTCTTTCTTGTTGGGCGCCATGTCAGGCAGCATTTTACAGCCACGAAGACCCAGGCGCTTTTCAGACGCATCGATCGGTATCTGGCCCTTCGGGATGGCAAGGACGTTTTCGAGGTCGCCCGCGTGCTTCATGACACCCCCTGTGTGTTTTTAAAAGACGATCGGTGTGCGGTGTACCCGGTCCGGCCATTGGTCTGCCGGGCCTGGCATGCCATGGACCGTGATGCGTGCAGGACCGATTTTGAATCCGCCGTGCCGGATCCCGAGGTGGAGGGTTATACCCACCGGCACTATGTGTATAAGACCGTGGCCAGGGGCCTGGAAGCGGCCGTCAAAGAAATAGGGTGCCAGGCCGGGGCTTATGGCATGGCCGGGGCCATGAAGACATATTTTTCCCACCCGGCCCCGGAGACGGCCTGGATCAACGGCGAGCCCGTATTTGACGGGGGTCCAATCGCCTTCTGCGCATTGCCTCTCGAGGTTACATGATAAAAAGCGCCGGGAAGTTGTATCCTCAATGCTCTGGCCATAATCATAAAGCTTCTATTGACGTGAAACTTTACCCGGCCGATTGCCGCCTTCGTCATCAATTCAGGCCGATTCTTCTTTCGTGATTACGTGCTTATCTTTTAAAGTTTTTTGTCCCAAGATACGCACATTGTTCTTAATGCGTGAACCGCAATTTGAATTGAGTTCCTTAAGAGGGTTTAAAAGTGAAGTTCTTATGGAGAAATGCAAGGAGTTCCTGATGCCATAGGTCTGGTTGATCCAAATAACAAGGATGGCTGGCGTTATCAAAGATCCGGAGTTCCGCTCCGGGGATTTTCTGGTGCAAAAGGCGTGCGGACTCCAATGGGGCTACAGTGTCATTGCTGCCCCACAGGATCAGACAAGGAACCCGGATCGTATCCAATTGCTCGCTTCTTTCACGCACCCCAACGGCTCCGATCAACACTAGCCCGCCCACAACCTCCGGGTATTTTAGAGCAAAGTCCAGACTAATCCTGCCGCTCATTGATGGTCCCACAAGCACGGGGCGGGAGAGTT
>JAFDGP010000224.1 GCA_019309245.1 Deltaproteobacteria bacterium
CGGGACATCGCAGCCGTCATCATGGAACATATCCGGGAGAAAAATACCGACGGTATGCTGTCAAAGGTCGAGGTGGCCGGCCCGGGTTTCATCAATTTCTTTATCGCTCCACACAAGTGGTATGAAGTTCTCAGACAGGTTCATGACATGGATGCGGCCTACGGAACCTCAACCAGCGGTCAGGGAAAACGCGTTCAGGTGGAATTCGTAAGCGCCAATCCAACCGGGCCGCTTCATGTGGGTCACGGACGGTGCGCCGCTGTGGGCGACACCCTCGCCGCGGTCCTGTGCGCAGCAGGCTTCAAGGTAGAAAAAGAATACTATATCAATGACTCCGGACTTCAGATCGCCACCCTGGGACGGTCGGTCTACTTGCGTTATCTGGCGCTTTTTGGAAAGCCCGCCCCATTGCCTGAAGAGGCGTATCAAGGGGATTACATCCGGGATATCGCCCGGGGGGTGGCTGCCGATGAAGGCGACCGTTTGCTGAATATGAAAGAAGATGACGCGGTCGCAATCTGCGCGAAACGGGCGGCCGATGAGATCATGGCCGGGATTAAGGAAGACTTGAAGGCCTTTCATGTCTCGTTTGACAACTGGTTCAGCGAACGCTCTCTGGTGGAATCCGGGGCCGTGGAAACCGCGATCAATGATCTTAAAACACGGGGCATTATCTATGAACACGACCGGGCCTTGTGGTTCAAAACCCGACAATTCGGCGACGAAAAGGACCGGGTCGTGGTCCGGGCCAACGGCGCGGCCACGTACTTTGCCTCGGACATCGCTTACCATCAGGACAAACTGGAACGGGGCTTCGACCGGATCATCGATATCTGGGGTGCCGACCATCACGGCTACATCCCCAGGATCTCGGCCTGCGTCCAGGCCCTGGGACACCCCAAGGACAGGGTCTGTTTTGTGTTGGTTCAACTTGTGAACCTCCTCCGGGAGGGCATGCCCGTGGCCATGTCTACGCGGGCCGGTCAGTTCGTCACCCTGCGCGAGGTCATGCAAGAGGTCGGAACGGATGCGGCGCGGTTTTCGTTCCTCTTGCGTCACTATGACAGCCCGCTTGATTTCGACCTGGAGCTGGCCAAAAAACAGTCCAATGAAAACCCCGTCTATTACGTTCAATACGTCCATGCCAGAATTTCCAACATCCTGCGTAAAGCTCGGGAGCGCGGCTATAATGAGATTCGATGGGAAGACGATTTTGCCGATCTGATCAATCTTCCCGAGGAAATCGCTTTGATCAAACTCATGCAGCGCTACCCCGACGTGGTTACCCAAAGCGCCAGACTGCTGGAGCCTCATCGAATTCCTTTTTACTTGATGGAACTGGCCGGGGCCTTTCACGGCTATTATCACGATCGACATAGGCACCAGGTGGTCAGCGATGACCCGAGACTGTCGGCCGCCAGGCTCTTTTTGGTATCTGCCATTCGAATTATTATCAGAAACGGGCTGGCCCTGATGAGCGTGTCTGCCCCGCAGCAAATGTAAAGGACAGCTTGGCGGTTGTCCGCCGGTGTCCGACACATCAGAAATGTGTGCCTGATCATGAGGACGAGAAAACCCGCTGTCAAAAAAACCGGGAAAACGCCCCTGACAAAAAGGGGCCGTGTTTATGAACTGACCCGAAAAGAACTCTTGCTCTGGGTCGGGGTGGCGTTTTTCGCCCTGGTCTGGATGTTTACCCTGGGGGTGATCGTCGGCCGCGGGCTTTCTCCGGTTCGTTTTGACGTAGAAAAGCTAAAAAAAGAACTGATTGCACTAAAAACACAGGCCTTGGAAAAAGAGGCCGCGGCCAAGCGCATGGCCGAGAGGTCATCGGTGGACAAAAGGCACCTGGGCTTTTATGATGTGCTCACCGACAAGAAGGAAGAGGCACGGCTCAAGACGCAGACGAAGCGCAAGGCGGCGCCTGTTCCAATGTCTGAAGATACCCGGGCCTCCCGCACCCACGCAGCGGTGAGCAAGGCTGGCGCTGCAAGGTCGGCCGCGGGCGCGCAAACGGCCCAACAGGTATCCCCGGACTGGCGCTATACCCTTCAAGTCGGCTCGCTCCGGGACCTGGCCAAGGCCCAAAAGATGGCCGCCTTGCTTCGGGACAAAGGCTTCGATGCCTATGTCGTCACGGCCTCAATCCCGGGCAAAGGCAGGTACCACCGGGTCAGGGTCGGCCGTTTTGTCTCACGAGACACCGCGCAGGCCACCGCCTGGAGGCTCAAGCATGAAAACCTTGAACCGATCATGGTGCACCGCTAGACGGCGGAACCAACCCATGGGGTGAAATCTGAAAAGAAAAGAGGACGCGACCAATCCATGAAAATCACAAAGGACGAAATCATTCATGTGGCCACCCTGGCCAGGCTCAACCTGGCGGATACCGACGTGGCGCTTTACGAAAAACAACTGGGAGATATTCTGGACTATATCGGCACATTGAACCGATTGGATACCTCTCAGGTGGCCCCCACGTCTCATGCCATTTTTATCAACAACGCCTTTCGTGATGACAGGGTCAAGCCGTCTATCCCGGCCGACCGGGCCCTGGCGAATGCCCCGGAACCGGAAGACGGTACGTTCATCGTCCCCAGGGTGATTCGCTAGCGACGATCTCGGACCTCTTGATGCTGGATGAAACCATGGACATATATCAACTTACGCTGCACGAAGCCCACGAGCTGTTGGAGAGCCGGCAGATCCGGGCCGAAGAACTGACCCGGCAGGTGTTTGCGCGGATCGCCGCCGTGGACCCCGATGTGTGTGCCTATCTTACCCTGGCCCAAGACCTCGCCATGGACGCCGCAAGAGAGGCCGATCACGCTATCGACCAGGGTAAGGCAGGGCCTTTGACAGGCATTCCGGTCGCGGTCAAAGACCTCCTGTGCACCCAGGACCTCCGCACCACCTGTGGATCCCGGATCCTTGAAAATTTTGTCCCGGTTTACGACAGTACCATCGTAGAGCGACTCAAGGCCGGCGGTGCGGTAATTGTCGGAAAAACCAACCTGGATGAATTCGGTATGGGATCATCCAACGAACACTCCGCCTTTATGCCCACGCGCAACCCCTGGGATCTGTCCCGGGTCCCCGGCGGCTCCAGCGGGGGGTCTGCGGCCGCGGTCGCCGCGGATGAATGCATCGCGGCCATTGGAACGGATACAGGGGGCTCCATCCGACAGCCCTGTTCACACTGCGGTGTGGTGGGCCTGAAGCCGACCTATGGACGGGTTTCACGTTTCGGCCTGGTGGCCTTTGCCTCATCCCTGGACCAAATCGGCCCCATCACCAAAGACGTGACCGACTGCGCCCTGCTCATGAATGCGATTAGCGGCTACGATGCGCGGGACTCAACCTCCGTACCCAGACCGGTGCCCGACTACACCCGGGCGCTGCGCCCGGGCCTGGACGGCCTGGTGGCTGGCATTCCAAAAGAATATCATGACGTGTCCGGCGTGGATAAGGATGTGGCTCAAGCGGTCCGCACCGCCATCGAGGCCCTTGAGGGCCTGGGGCTGACATGTCGGCAGGTGTCCCTCCCGCATACCGAATACGCCGTAGCCACCTACTACATTATCGCCCCGGCAGAGGCGAGTTCCAACCTGGCGCGCTATGACGGGGTCAAGTACGGGTTTCGAGACGCCGCATCACAGGACCTGATGGACATGTATCGAAACACGCGCTCCAGGGGTTTCGGCCGGGAGGTACAACGAAGAATCATTATCGGCACATATGCGCTGTCAGCCGGCTATTATGACGCCTATTACGGCAAGGCGTCTCAGGTCCGCACACTGATCATGGACGACTTTCGAAGGGCGTTCGAGTCATGTGATGTATTGCTGGCACCCGTGGCACCCACTCCGGCCTTCAAGCTCGGATCAAAACTCGACGATCCTCTGTCTATGTATCTGTCCGACATCTTCACGCTGCCAGCCAGCCTGGCCGGCATCCCGGGCATGTCTGTGCCGTGCGGGTTCAGCCGGGACGGGCTGCCGATCGGTTTGCAGATCCTGGCGGAGCACTTCGCCGAAGAAAAGATTCTTCAGGTCGCCTATAACCTGGAACAGGCACAAGGGATCCGGCAAAGGAAGCCGACCCTGCAGCCGGGCTCCAATGGCGGACCGGGACGCTGATTGCGACGCACTTTAAAAACCATCACTGAAAAGGCATGAAATCATGAGCATTCAACCGGAAGGCGAGGCCCTGAGAAAGGCGACCAAATGGATATCCTGCGAGCGGCAGTCCGATCCTGACACCGACCTGGCCCGTTTGATTGAACAGGCGTGTCTGCGCTTCGATTTGTCCCCTGGAGACGCCGAGTTTTTGATGCGGTTTTTCACGACCCAGGAAAAGCCGGAACCCTCTTAAGAAACTCGATTCAAATTTTGGGACAAAAAACTTTAAAAGATAACCACGAAAACACGAAAGATTGAAAGCACGAAATAAAAGACATTGAGGCTTTCGTGTTTTCGTCCTTTGCGCCCTT
>JAFDGP010000225.1 GCA_019309245.1 Deltaproteobacteria bacterium
CGGTCAGGACTGATACGCCCCGCGTGGAGCCTGCGGTAAGGGGGGTTGCTGACCACCGCATGCGCCTGAGCCCATCCCGGTCGAAATAGGCTTTGTTTGATGTCCCCGCAAATGATGGCCACCCGCCCCTCAAGCTGGTTTTGCCGGACATCTTCCGCAGCCAACCGGGCCAAATCTTTCTGAATTTCAATGCCATACAGGAGCGCATCAGGAAACCTCAAGGCCAGGATCAGCGCGATCACGCCGCATCCGGTTCCCAGATCCACAGCTGTAGCATGTTTTTTCAGTCGGACGTGGTAAGCCAGGATAGCGCTGTCGATCGAGAATCGAAATCCTTGCTTTTTCTGGCAAATGGTGAGTCGGCCATGTTGTTTATGCAACATTAGCACCTGATACCGAGGTTTCGCCTCGGACTCATTTATGAAAGAAACCCTGGAATGAGAGGCCTTAATTCCCAACCCGGATGAACCGGAACCAAAAAAATTTTATCGCGTGATGTTTTCAAGGCGTCAAGCCGCAAAACACGAAAACCTCAATTTCTTTTATTTCGTGCTTTCGTGCTTTCGTGATTATCTTTTAAAGTTTTTTGTCCCAAAACACGCGTATTGTTCTTCATGCGTGAGCCGCAATTTGAATTGAGTTTCTTAAGAGGGCAAACATCATTAACGTGGCCTCATGCCGGAGTCATAACGTGTCCGAGTCGATCTTATTGATTACAAGTCCGCTCAAGACCTTCGGAAAAAAATAAGTCGATTTGCGCGGCATAATCAACCCCGCTCTTGAGACCTCCTCCACGTGTGACAATCTGGTCGGGTTGAGAATCAAGGCCATATCACAGCGGCCGGCATCGACCGCCTCGAAGGCCTTGGGCGTCCTGCTGGTGTATGAAATCCTGGTCTCGTCATCCAGAGCGGCCTCATCAAATCCCAGGGTTCTCTGAAGAATCAACCGGGTAGCCACAGTGACATCAAGCTGCCTGAGAGCGGCCGGTATCCGGCCGTTAAAGACCCCATCCATCACCCCTGGTTTTACATGCAGCACGTACAGGATCCTGTGACCTCGAATAACCGCCCCAATAACGCCTTGCCCCACGCCGGCATGGATCTTTTTCAAAAAGGCCCTGCGGGCCATGGAAGGATCCTCGGATTCTGTCTCCAGGGACTCGATGTCAAAGAATCGTCCCGCCCGGTCCACAAAGTGTTCCATGGCCTCCCGGGGCAAACGACGCAAGAGTCGGTGCACGGAACGCATGACCAGTCCCGGGTCCTTAAGGCTGCACAGGTACATCATGACATAGTGATAGCTTGCTTCAGGATCCCGGGTTCCCAACCGCCTCGCCATGTCGTCCCTGAAGTTGAGCGCGGTTTCATATCGATGATGGCCGTCAGCGATAAACAAGGGGTGTTGTGCCAGTCCGCGACTGATTTGTCCCTGCAGCTCGGGATCCGTCACACGCCAAAGCCGGTGACGATAGCCGACGGCCTCCTTGAAATCCAGGTCCGGGGCTTGCCCTTCAATGCCCGACCGAAGGGCCCGTGCAACCCGTTCATCCGGGTCCGGAAAAAGAGAAAAGATCGGGCTGAAATTTGCGTGACATGCCTGCATCAGCCTGAACCGGTCTGCCTTTGTCGCGGAAAACGTCTTTTCGTGGGGCAGGATGCCACCCTTTCCAAAGTTCTCCAGGCGTACCAGAGCAATTAGACCCAATCGGGTGCGAATGCGCCCTTCGTTTTTGAAATCCATTTCCGTGATGTAGAACGCCGGGCGCAGGTCCCGCCTGAGGACCCCCGATTCCAGCCACGAGAAAAAATACGTTGCGGCGCGCGTGTACCGGTTGTCCCGGTCCGTATCGTCCGGGCGGCCCGGGCTCAAAATCAGCCGCACCACGTTGTTGGGATGTCTCTCAACATAGTGGCGCCGTTCTTCTTCTGAAATGACGTCGTAAGGAGGCGTCACAACATCCCCCAGCCGCTTTACCTTTTCCGAATTATAAAGAATCCCTCGAAAGGTTCTTACCGATGCCATGGTAACCGTTCCTGTTCAAGAAAGATGAACAGTTGTAGATACAAGAAATCAGGGTGCAACGCAAGGTCAAAAAACCTTGGAGCCAAAACCTGTGGGCGTGTCCACAGGTTGACAGCCCCACACAAAAGGGTTATGAAATCATGGTCTGTGGAGAGGTTGCCGAGTGGCTGAAGGCCCCGCTCTCGAAAAGCGGTATCCCGTCAAAAACGGGATCGTGGGTTCGAATCCCACCCTCTCCGCCACAATGAGACTTTTGAAAAATGTTCAATTTTGGCCAAGTTCAAGGACGGCCAAGATTTCAACCGATGGAGAGATGTCCGAGCTGGCTGAAGGAGCACGACTGGAAATCGTGTGTACTGCCAAAAGCGGTACCGAGGGTTCGAATCCCTCTCTCTCCGCCATTTTCACATTAGGGGTTCTTCACAGCGGCTGTGTACGCCTGTTCGAGCGGGCTAGTTTCGCACCTGCAAAGTGGGTTGCAGGCAGTCCGCCAAAGGCGGTCGCTTGAAAGGACGCCCATGTCAGTGATTGAATGCTGGAATTAGAAGATGTCTTACCTGGTACTTGCACGAAAACACCGCCCCCAGGCGTTCGACGAGGTCGTGGGCCAGGACCATGTAATTCAGACCTTGAAGAATGCGATTGAATCCAATCGGGTTGCCCATGCACTGCTTTTTGCCGGCCCGCGAGGAGTCGGGAAAACCTCCGTGGCCCGGATCATGGCCAAGGCCATGAACTGCTCCCAGGGCCCGGGTCCGACGCCCAGACCGTGCAATGCCTGCCCTTCCTGTAACGAAATTACCGCCGGCATCGCTCTGGACGTTTTGGAAATCGACGGCGCATCCAACCGGGGAATCAACGAAATTCGGGAGCTGCGTGAAAATGTAAAGTACAAGCCAAGTCGGGGACGATTCAAGATTTACATCATAGACGAGATCCATATGCTGACGGCCGAGGCCTTTAACGCCCTGCTCAAAACCCTTGAGGAGCCTCCGGCACATACCTTGTTCTTTTTTGCCACCACGGAACCCAATAAAATTCCGGCCACCATTGTGTCGCGTTGCCAACGGCACAACTTTAAGCGGATCCCCACGGAATCGATTCTGGATTATCTCGAGACGGTCTCGCAAAAATCCTCCTTCCGCATATCCCGGAAGAGCCTGGCGCTGTTGGCGCGGGAAGCATCCGGCAGTATGCGTGACGCCCTGAGCCTGCTTGACCAGATTATGGCCTATGCACCGGATGAGATCAGTGACGAGGACGTCTTGGAAGCCCTTGGGGCGTTGGATACAAAGGCGCTGTCCGAGCTTTCCGGCGCCTTGCTTGATGGTGACGTCTCGGGCGCGCTGAACAGGCTTGATGACCTTTACAACCGGGGCTATGATCTGAAACGTTTATACCGGCAACTTCTTGAAACCTTCAGACATCTCCTCGTTATAAAACTGGACCAAAACGGACGCGGGCCTGTTCCCATACCCACCCAGGATATCGACACCCTGCGGGCACTGGCGGATCAAGTGCCGCTGGAAGCACTCCATCAGATCTTTTCCATGACCTTTGACGCCGAGGCCGCCATTCGCTACTCCGAACAGCCGAAGCTGGTCCTGGAAGCCCTGTTCATCAAGCTGCTTCAACAAAAACGGCTGACGTCCTTGGACCGGATTATCGCCGGCATCGATCGTCTCGCTCGGGGCGCGACACCCGAAACCGCGGAACAACGCGCCCGGGCAAAGTCCTCGGCAGAGCACGCGCCAAAGACCGCTGCCGTTGAACAACCGCAAGCCGACCCCGCGGGAGCGCCGAAGGACCTCAACGCAACCTGGTCAACCTTGCTGTCACATCTTGACCAACAGTGCCGGTTCCTGCTACCAAGCCTCCACAATGCCACATTGACCAAAATCGAGGACAATGCTCTGGAAATCGTGGTTCGAGGCACGGCTTTCGATGCGGCCAGGCTCTGCGACAAGAAAAACCAGGCCAAGCTGGAAGCGGCGTGCAGGCGCTTTTTTGGAAAAGATATGACCGTACGTATCAAACCGTGTATCGTGAATAACAACGAAAAGTCACCAGCCGACACAGACAAGGCAAGGAGGTTAAAAAAGGAGGCCTTGAGGCACCCGTTGATCGCGGACGCCCTGGAGGTCTTTCATGGAACCGTTGTTGATGTGAGAATTCTTTAGATCTACAAACCGGAGGGTATAGTCAATGGTAAAAGGCATGGGAAACATGTTGAAGCAGGCTCAAAAACTGCAGTCCAAGATTTTCAAACTTCAGGAAGAGATGGCCGACAAGACGGTGGAGACCTCCGTTGGCGGCGGCATGGTCACTGTGGTCGCCAACGGAAAGCAGGAGGTGGTCTCAATCAAGGTGGATCAGGAGGTCGTCAACCCCGATGATGTTCAAATGCTCGAAGACCTGATCGTGGCGGGAGTCAATGACGCC
>JAFDGP010000011.1 GCA_019309245.1 Deltaproteobacteria bacterium
CAAGGTCAATGGAGCCCACGACCGGAATTGAACCGGTGAACCTCTTCCTTACCAAGGAAGCGCTCTACCTACTGAGCTACGTGGGCGAAACCCCTTATGGAGCGGGAAACGGGGCTCGAACCCGCGACCCTCAGCTTGGAAGGCTGATGCTCTAGCCAACTGAGCTATTCCCGCGATAACCGTTTCGGCCAACCATTTTCCTCTGATAAGCAACACCGCTCGGCCGGACTTCAGTAAGAAGAATGCAGGGAAGCCTATGTAGTCCATACGATGCCGCTAATAACGGCTGTCTCCTACACACGACCTACTTTTGGTTTGTGGTGGAGGGGGGAGGATTCGAACCTCCGAAGGCATCGCCGACAGATTTACAGTCTGTTCCCTTTGACCGCTCGGGAACCCCTCCTCGACGCTCAGCGCCCCGTGTTCTGGAGCCAGCGGAGGGACTCGAACCCCCGACCGACTGATTACAAATCAGCAGCTCTACCAGCTGAGCTACGCTGGCCCCCGCTGAAATTATGACAAAACCGAACCGCCACCTCCACCGACGATTCGGCAAGGCCCTTGTTATATGATCCTAGAGATTTAAAACTAAACTATTTAATACTATTGGAACATAATGGCAAATCTATTTATAACAGAAAAATCGCTTTTTCCAAGTCTTATCTCAACTTGATATATTTTAATTATTAATTTTTTAGTTTATTGCATAATATCATTCGAAATCTATTTTTTTCTTGGGTTAGCGGCAAACCGACCCTTCTGTTGACGCCACTACCCTGTTCTGTTACAACCCCACCATGGACCTCAGGCTACTGTAGGGCACCACCGAACACTCTTCCAGCGGCCGGCAACCGCTGAAAAAACCAACGAATTTCAAAAGAAAGGCTCACCAATGGATTTTTCGCTTTCAATGGAACAAAAGATCTTAAGGGAATCCGTCCGAAGTTTCGCGGAAAAGGAGATCCGTCCCATGGCACAAGAACTGGACGAAACCGAGACCTTTTCATACGAACTTACCCGTGCCATGGCGGAACTCGGTCTGTTCGGTACATTCGTATCCGAAGAATTCGGAGGCCAGGAACTCGATTACCTTTCTTATGTCATCGCCGTTGAGGAACTCGCCCGTGTCGACGCCTCCCAGGCCGCCACTGTCGCGGCCGCCAATTCCCTGGGAATTGGCCCAATTTACTATTTCGGCAACGAAAAACAAAAGAAAAAATACCTTCCGAAACTTTGCAGGGGGGAAATGTTGTGGGGATTCGGCCTGACTGAGCCCGACGCCGGATCAGACGCTGGCGCGTGTCGCACCCGCGCGGTGCTGGACAACGACAGCTGGGTCATCAACGGCAGCAAAATTTTCATCACCAACGCCTCCACCGATATCTCGGCAGGGGTCACTGTCATGGCCGTCACCGGCAACTGCGAGGCCAGCCGCAAGGAACTCAGTTGTTTCTTGGTAGAAACCGGCACCCCCGGTTATACAGCCCAGCCCATGCACGGCAAGATGATGTGGCGGGCCTCCAATACCAGCGCCTTGTATTTCGAAGACTGTCGGGTCCCCAAAGAAAATCTCCTTGGACAGCAGGGCAAAGGGTTTCATCAAATGCTGGCCACGCTGGACGGGGGCCGGCTCAGCATTGGGGCCATGGGCCTCGGTGGGGCCCAGGGGTGCTACGAACTTGCCCTGAAATACGCCAAAGAACGGTGCCAATTTGGCAGGCCGATCTCCACCTTCCAGGCCAATGCCTTCAAGCTGGCGGACATGGCCATGGAAATCGAGGCCGCCAGGCTTCTTCTCTACAAGGCCTCATGGCTCAAAGACCAGAATTTGCCTTTCACCAAAGAGGCCGCCATGGCAAAGCTGTACTGCTCGGAAGTCATGGGCCGAGTTGCCAACCACGCGGTGCAGTTGCATGGAGGCTACGGCTTGATGAAAGAATACGATGTGGAACGCTTCTACCGAGACCAAAAGCTGCTTGAAATCGGTGAAGGCACTTCTGAAATCCAGCGCATTGTGATCTCCAGGCTGGTCGGCGCCCTGTAAGACCTTTGAGCCCTTTGTTTCGCCCACCTCCTGCCCCGGTACTCCCTGCCTGGGCCGCCTTATCCCCGGTGACCGGGGTCCGGCCTACTCAAAGATCCGTCTGAAATCCCGGATGCTCTTTTTGACCTCATCCAGTTCGGATCCCTTTTCCCGCGGCAAAGCCGACGGCTCAGGCTCATACCTCATCTTAATGGTTGCCACGTCAAACAAGGCATCGGAAACGAAGCTGTTGATCTCGAAAGCCTCAAGCACGCACATCCGAACCAGCCGGCCATGGTCCAAAAAAAGAATCCGGCTGGGGTAGCGATTTTTGTCATCCAGTCCGGCAAACCCTTCGTACTCAATCTCCCTTGTGGTCCCCTGCCCGTTACCGTCCAGCACGAGCCTGATGGGAATAAAGCGTTCCTTGTCCACCCACAGCTGGGGGCGCGAATCGTCCGGATATCTGGCTCCAATCACATAGGCAATGCGCTGTTTAAACCGCCCCAGGCTCACCGTCTCCAGGTCGATGCCCAACCGGTAAAGGCCATCCATCAACAAGTCCACATCCTTATACAGCAAGACGTCCTTGAAGTGATCAAAAGGGACCTGGCGCTCCCTGACAACCCGGTCGCCCACCACAGTGACGGATTCGTCCATGTTGACCACCTGGAGGACCCTGCTGAGTTGACTGCGGTTCATCTCGGATCGAAAGCGGCCCGGATACTGATAATAGAGCGTCTCTTCCAGCTCCTGCATGCCCTCATCCAGCCCAGGGTCATACAGGACCGTTTTTTGAAAAACGGTCAATGTCCTGGCCGGTCCCAACTGCTTTGCCATGCGTTTGAGGATCTGGCTTGCGGGAAGGACGTACGCCCGTGCCGAACTGCCGGCACACACCAGCAAAACGAGAAAAATTAATCGCAGCGTCCAGTATCTCATAATATTTCTATAACAAAGGACCGTGACTTTTTCAACGTTGCGGCAAACCCCGGATCCACCGGTTGCCGAGTTTGCCTTAAGATGCGAGGCGGTGGGCGTGCCGACGTACTGTTGTACTTCGAGCGCCCACCAACAAAGCAGATCCGGTAAAATCGGCATCCCCAAAGGGCCAAAAAAAGGAAGATGGAGCCCCGCCGGTGAACTCGTGGTCCCATCACAATACCCGTCTTTCCATCCTCCGTAGCAAGCTACTGCGGAAGACGGGTGCCTACGGCTGCGACGCAGTTATCCGCCTCGGATTTGGGGCGAACATCGCGCCGTAGCATGTCGATCGCTAGCGCATTCATCCACGGCATGCCCATGATCTTCTGTGGAGGCGGATAAAAATGGCTCTGTGTAGGCTCAAACCAGATGGAAGGTTTCAACAGCACTTTTCGGTTAACACACTGCAATCGCATAAAAAGAGTCCGATCTTCATTTTCTTGGCGGTGGATTTTGGAAGGTTTTGCTCAAGCCCCATGTCCCGAATGCCGAAAGGAATCGTGGCTGCATTTGGGAGAACGCTGCATGAAAACCACGACCCGCATCCGGACCACCACTGCCGTAGCAGGGCTCATCCTGGCCATGTTCACAACGGCACAACCTGCACCGGCGTTTGACGTGAGGGACGTCTTTTCAGTCGGAGCCGCCTACACCACCCACCTGTTCTTCCACGAATTGGGGCATCAGTCCGTGGCCATGCAGGTGGGAGCGACAGGCACTGAAATGCACTTTTTTACCAGAAGGGGCGGAAACTTCTATGCGGGCCTTTCCACCTATGACACCATCCCGGACAAATCCAGACTTCCTTACGCCGTAGCCGGAGACCGCATGGCAGGCCTCACATTCGACTACGCCCTGGAATCCTACCGCCATCACCCGACGACATATAACAAGGCGCTCATGTTTTTCAGTTGTGCCGACTTCCTCGTCTACACCCTGGTCGCCAACTATGTGCACCCCGGGGACAACATGTATGATCCCAACCTGATACGGAAAGAAACAGGCTGCAGTAAGGGGGTTCTGTTGTCACTGGTGGCGGGAAAGACCCTGCTCAACGCCTACCGTGCCATAAACCCCAAGGTGACGTTTGCCCCGGAGATCTGGGTAGACAGCACCAGTGCGGCGCTGCTGGTAAGAATCCCGTTTTAGAGGGAACCCTAAGTCCGGCGTCATACTATTGCCATAGGTATCCTGAAAACCGAAAACAACATGCCGTTCCAGTATTCAAGGGTTGATTCGCCCTCAGGGGCACCCGGGTAAAGGAACCGCCCCTTCTTTTTATCCCGAATGCCCCGCTTGTGAGACCGTTGCAAAACTCGTTGCTCTGGCTTACAGGGCCTCATTTTGCGCGCCCAGCCGCCCGACTTCCGACAGTGGGTTGTGCAAAACTCTCCTTGTTTTTCTGTCAATGACACAATGTGCCAAAGCGCGCGGCAAAGGCCTTGAGCGTCGCGCCCTGATTGTCATGCGCAAAAGCCGCCAGATCGCCGCCGTCGGTGTCGCGGTCGCGGTCGAAGTCAAAGGGACACGCGTCGCAGGCATCGCCAATGCCATCGAGGTCGGAATCCTGCTGGTCTTTGTTCGGGATATCCGGACAATTATCCCTGAGGTCGCAGACCCCATCCCGGTCCGTGTCCAGGCCGTTGACGGCCATGTCCACGGTTTCTGACACCGGACTCTGTCCGCAATCATTGGCCGCTTTAACCCGGTAGTAATACGTCACTGGCGCGCAGCCCGCATTTTCATGACTGAAGTTCCTGGACGTTTCGGTGATGCGAAACAATATTGCATCGGAAAAGGCCGGGTTTGTCGCCTCCTCGATCCTGTATTCAGCCGCCCCGTGGATCGCCGTCCAGGTAAGGGTGTAGGGCTGCCCGGAAGCCACGGAAGTGCCGGAGTCGCTCAAGGTCGGCGTCCCGGGCAAGGCACAGGTGTCAAAGCCAAATCGGGACGATAGCACAGCGCCGCAGGTGTTTTTCGCCCGTACATACCACCACAAGGCCGTGGCGTCCGGAAGGGACGGGGTCACGGTCCATGTGCTTTCAGTTACCGTGGCCTCCCGTATCACCGTTGTACATCCGCCGTCCGCGCAGACAAAAACATCATAGTCCTCGGCAGCCGGGGCATCTTTCCAGTCCAGGGTCGGGGCCATGGAGACGTCCGTCGCCCCGTCCGACGGATCGGTCAAGACCGGGGCCGTGGGCAAGGGCATGGCTTCTATCTCAATATCCACGGTCTCGGACCACCCGGCCAGGCCGCATGGACTCGTGGCCATTACCCGGTAGTAAAGCGTCCTGGGGACGCACACAGCGGGTGGCGCCGTCAAGGTCATAGAAGTATCCTTGTCAAAGGTATAGATCGTGGGTCTGGAAAATACCGGGTCCTCATCTTCTTGGAGGGTGTAGCCGGTCGCATCCTGCACAGGCGTCCAGCTTACCGTGTAGGTCTGCCCCGAGGATATCACATCCCCTGGATCAGTGATGACCGGCGGGGCGCATCCCGTGGTAAACTTCCAGGCTGCCGACCAGGCACTCGCGCCACAGCCCTCGGCCTGCACCTGCCACCAGTAATCGTGATCGGCATCCAGCGCAGGACTCACCGTCCACGCAGTGTCTTTCAGGATCTGGGTGCGCAGGATCGTATTACAGTGGCTGTCGCCGCAAACCCGAACGTCATAATGGTCCGCATTGAAAACATCCTCCCAGTCCAGGGTGGGCTCCAAGGGCATACCGGTCGCCCGATGGGCAGGCGCGACCAGGCTGGGGGTATCCGGCACGCCGGATCCATTGACCTGCATGGTAACGGTATTCGACCACACGCTGCTATCGCAATCACTGTGGGCCTTAACCCGGTAATAGTAGGTTGTCGTTGGACAGTCCGCGTTGATGTGACTGAATGTCCTGGATGTGCCCGTCTCCGTGAAGCTCTCTGTGGTGTCCCGAGAAAAAGATGCACTCGTGGATTCCTGGATCGTAAACGAAACCGCGCTATCGGGTTGTGTCCAGGTCACCGGGTAAGACGCCCCGGAATCGACTGCACCACCGGGATCGCCTGCGGTCGGCGCACCAGGCGCGACACAGGCCACCGTCCTGAAGTTGGATATAATACTCCAGGGTCCAGGCCCGCAGGTGTTTGAATAACTGATCCGCCACCAGTACTGGGTGTCTTCTTCCAGGGCGGGCGTGACGGTCCAGGACGACCCATTCACTCCGACGGCGCTTCGTACGACGGTTTCACATTGGGGGTCGCTGCATACTTCCACGTTACCGGGGTCAAAGACGGGATAGAGCCAGTACGTCCACTGCAGTGTGGGCGTAACGGAGACATCCGCCTCTCCAAAGGAGGGACTTGTAAGAGCCGGGGTTTCAGTGGGCACGGGACAGGTGGCGATGGTAAAAGAGGCGCTTACCCAGTCGCTTTCACCGCAGGCATTGCTGGAACGCACCCGCCAATAATAGAGGGTATCCAGGTCCAGGCCGGGGGAAACAGTCCATTGACGTGCCGACTGGTGGGTGGAGCGGACCAGGTTGGCGTAGGCGCTGTCCGTGCAGATTTCAACATCGTAGAAGGGAAATTCATCACCGGCCGGCAGGTCCCAGCGCAGGGTGGGGGTAGGTGAGACATCCGTAGCCCCTGTGGCGGGATCCAGGCTCGATGCCGGCGGCGGCAGGACATCCACGCAGGTTTCAAAAGAGCGGACGACGCTCCAGGGGCCCGCCGTCGCACTGCCTTGGCCCTGATCGGCCCGAACCCGCCAGTAATACGTGGTCCCCTGATCCAAAGATCCAGTATATGTAAACTGGGTATCGCCAGGCAGAACCTCTTGAAAAACATTCGTACAATCCACGTCTCCGCAAATCTGCAGCTTATACCGTGTCACCTCCGGCACCGCTTCCCATTGAAAGGTCGGTGTGAGAGGCTGGTGCACGGCGCCGTCTGCCGGGGACATCAAGTCCGGAGCCGGAAACACGGGGTGGGTGGTAAAAGACCAGGAACCACTCCAGTCACCGTTTTGGCACTTGTTGACGGACTGGACCTTCCACCAGTACTGGGTCCCCGGCTCCAGGTCCGGGGTGACATGCCATGATCCAGATCCAACAGCCTCGTTGTAGGAAACGAGACCCGTCCGGATGACGTTCTCACAGGCCGCATCACTGTATACAGCAATGTTATACATGACGGCTCCCGGCACCCAGTTCCAAACAAGTTTGGTGTTGAACGCGGTATCCACGGCATTGTCGGCGGGCAGCACCTGTTGAGCTATTGCCACCGGGGGTGCCTCACAGCGGGTTGTAAAGTGCCACGCAGGGCTCCAGTCGCTTGCATCACAGGTCCCATTGGTGCGCACACGCCACCAGTATTCCTGCCAGTCTCCAAGCGGCGGGGAGACGTTCCAGTAATTGGCTGTCGGCGAGGCGGAAGCGACGATCACCGAACAGTTGATATCTTCACACACCTGCACAGTATAGGATGTGCTGCCGGACACCCACGTCCAGTTGAGCGTGGGTGTCGTGGACACGTCCGTGGCACCCGCAGCGGGCATGATCACGTCTCCGGCAGCAGGGGTATCGTCACAGGTGCAAACAAAATCAAAGGTGGCAGTGATGGTGGCGCCTGGAGAATCACCGTTGTCAACGATATTCCACACCCTCACACAGGAATCATAGCCATTGTATTTGGTACTGGAGGGAAAAGACGCGGGGCTGAACAGGTTCAATTCATTATAGAGGTCATCCGCGCCCGCGCTGCCGTTGTTTTCGATCTCCTCCAGGCCATCCGCCTCCATGAGGCGCAGCAACTTGTGTGCGGTATAGGAATTGTCGTAGGCAAACCTCGTGCCTGCTGCGTTCAAGGTGGCATCCACGTGCCAGATGGCCAAGCCGTCCGGCGCAAAACCGGAATCCTCATCATTTCCCGACACCTGCCGGTTTTGTACCATGAAAAACTCGCTGAACATATCATCAAGGCCGATCCCCGGCCAGATGAGCACGCAATCTGTTGTGGTGGTGTCATGCAATTCGATGACCTGGCTTCCGTTTGAGACCACCGTAGGGGTTACCCAACCAAAGAGCCATTTGCTGAAACAGTTGTGATCCGCCCGGTTGGCATGCATCATATCAAAGCCGCCCACGCCGCCATCCGGACCCACATCGCTGTCGTAATCATAATAGTCGGGCAGGCCCAGGGCATGGCCGGTTTCATGAATCACCACTGTTGGCGCATCTGCTTCCCATTGCCAGGAATAGACACCCAGGGTTTTCCCATCAAGGATGGGACTGGGGGTGGCCTGCCAACTCGTCTTGTAGGCCCACCAGAAAGTGCCCCAGTCGGTATCGGGGCCGGTCCAGAAAACCACGAAATAGTCGATGTCACCGTCTCCGTCATAGTCGTACTGGCTGAAGTCATGCCCCTGGCCGTCGAAGTACTCCAGGGCCTCTTTGATGAGCGCTTCACGGCCGGCAGCGGTGGTCAGAACCTGGCTGCGATCGTAGGCCGTCTGGTACCAGGCGAAGGTGTGCCCGTTGCTCAGGTCAAGGAGCCCATAGGAAGAACGATGGTAGTAATTCGTCAGACTCTCTCTTGGATAATTAGATGCGTCACCGTCGCCCCAGAGCATGTCATCAATGGTGTCGGCGGAAACGGTGTTGGGGTAATCGGCAAAGGAAATGAGCAGGGCGAAAATCCTGGGGCTTCCGGTAGTGGGAAGCCCTTTGCTTTCGTCCGCCGGGGGAATATAGTCGGACGTGGAAAACCCGCCGCCGCTGGGCTGTAAACCGGCCTGACCTGACGCCTCGTCTTTTTCCATGACGATTCCCTGCGCCTCGAGATATTTTCTCCGGATGGCTTTTGTCTTTTCCTTGAACCGCCGCACCAGGCGGGGCGACATTTTGTGGTTGCCGAGCTTCTTGACGAATTCGAGTCGTTTTTTGTATTTTCCCTGGGCCTTGAGTGCTGCGATTTCCCCCGGCCTGGGCGGCTGCATGGCATGGACGATAGGACACGTGCCAAGGAAAAATCCTATGAACACGCACAGGATCCACGCAATCAGGATAGCCCTGCCTCTTTGCAATCCACCCGCTACTGCCTTTTCTTTCATCTTCAGCTCCTTTTTTTGATGATCTCAGGCCCGTAATTGTGCAGACAAGCCAAGTGCTTTACACACGGTTACAAAAGGAACCGTGTGGAGGCACACAGTTTTCTCTTCATTGCCCTCTTTCGCGGGCAGGTCGTTTACTGGTGGAGCTGGCAGGGGTCAAGGTGGCTACTGTGAACGTGCACCGTCTTGCAGGTATCCGAGGATTGCGGCTCGAAGCCGAGCCCTTGCGACTGGTTATCGCCTTGCCTGGTGAAAAGCAGGCAGGGTTTGGTTTTCCAAATCCATACGTGCCCGTGACAGTCCAGCGAGACCCCTCAAACCAATGCAGCTACCGATACCGTGTTCACCCCGCAAAAAGCGCCTAACCATATTGTTGTTCGTTGTCTGTGTCGCTACCACAGCCACCACCAGGAAACGCACGCAAGGCAGGGACGATGATAGGGAAAAAACAAAGAGGCGCACGCAGATCCGGGCGTACCTTCTTTGCTGTTGCGATTGTGGGTCGGGTTTACCCGTTAAGCCTTTTTCTCATCCCGACCAGACAAACCAGGCCGTAACCCAAGAACCAGGCAGGCCATTGCAAGCAAGCCTATGGTGCCAGGCAACCGTATCCTGTGGAAAACAATGCAAGGTCCCAACGGTCTACCCGGCCGTCTTTATTAAGGTCCACGTCTACGTCATATCCGGATTCCGGCACGGCCTCTACCGACCCAAAGGCCGCCACGAGTCTTGAAAGATCCGCACCATCCACGTCGCCGTCGCCGTCAAAATCCGCGGCCGGATCGTATTCAGGATAAAAGGCGTACCCGAACACCCTGGAAAACATCTCCAGGTCTACCTGATCGCTCACGCCGTCCGCATTAAAGTCCGCCACAGCCAGATAGTGCTCATCTCCAGCCCCGGAGCCAAAGGCGGACACCAGCATGGCCAGGTCTGCGCCGTCGATATCCTGATCTCCGTCGAGATCGCCGAATCCGGGCGGATAGGGCGGGATGCTGGTTCGATCCAGGGGGTCCGAGCCTATGCCGACCTCCTCGAAATCGCTGAACCCGTCTTTGTCCGTATCCCAGGCATGGGGATCCGTGCCGTAGGACAGCTCTTCCTCATTGATCAATCCGTCCCCGTCCTCATCCCCATCATAGGCAAAGGTTGTAAAGTGCCAGACCGGTCCCGCCGTTTGTCCACTGTGATCGTCTTTTGCCACCACTTGCCAGGAGTAGGTTGTACCAAAGTCAAGTGTTCCCGGCGCACACGACCCGGTAGCCTGGTCCGAACAGACGTCGGACATATTCACATCGCTCGTCCCCAAGGACACGTCGTAGGCAACGGTATCCGTCGGATCGGGATCTCCTCCTTGCCAGCGCAACATTGTCTCGATGGAAACCCCTGTAGCACCGTCCGCCGGTTCAGGCGCGGAAGGCTCAAACGGCGGCCGGTTGTAAACGATCGTGTACAGGATGGTTTCAACAGCACTCTGATTGCCGGAAAGGTCTACCGCGAAGACTTTGAGCGTTGTGGTGGTGTCAACCTGAATCGGATCTGTGTACAGGTTGGAATCAGTCGTCGGGTTGCTTCCGTCGGTGGTGTAAAAGATGTAAGCGGTTTCGTCGGAAGCAAGCGTTACACTCTGGGCGGCATTATAGAGGCCGCCTGGAGGATCGGCCTGCACCCCTGGAGGATCCGTATCTCCGGAAGCATCCATGTTGATCTCAACCGGCGTGACCGCAGAGATATGGAAATCCCCGGCATAAAAAAGGGACAGCCCTCTTTGGACAGGCTCCGCATCAGAGGATCGTACCTGCAACGTAACAATTTTAACCCCAGTTGGAGTCCAGTTGTCTTCGTCCGCGTCAAAGAGATTGCTCAGGTTCAAAAAGGCCTGATTCGCACCGCACCCATCGCCGACATAGGACGAAATCGGATAAATGGCATCACTGGTCGAAGCCGTCACCAGCCAGCCCTGGGGGGCCAGCGTCCCGGAATCATCAACGAGCGTAACCAGCACCTGTTTCGAATCAATGACAAACGCGTTCTCTTGTGTGGTTGTCACCGAGGCCACCCCCGATTCAGGCCACTGGACCGTGTCGGCACCATTGTCTGAAAAAATTCTGTAGTAATACGTTGTCTGCGGAAGGCATCCATGAACCCCGATCTTCATGATCCCCATGTCTTGCGCAAGATCCCGGAGGTCCTCTATTCCCGTTTCACGATGGTACTCGTCAATGGCCCCCGGATCTCCGCCATACAAGGGAATGGGTGTCACCTCAAGTTCTGAAGTAATTTCAACAGTTGCTGCCATATCAGAAAAAACCGCTATTCGTGGGGTCGCCGCCACACCGGTCTGGGGAAATGCCGAGTCGGCAACCTTCCAAATGACGGCAAAGCCCGACGGGGTGACATCTGCTGTCTGCGGCTCTACAATGACAAGATCAGCCCGTGCAGTAACGGCTGCCAGCAGCCATACGACAACAAAAACAACTGACCGGATAAAGCACCCTTTCATACTATTCATGGCTCGCTTTTTCATGGATGATCCTCACATTGCGCATCATGGTCTTTCTAACAAACCACTGCCGAAACAGTTCATAATGCCGCGCCTTGGCAACTGCACCTCTGGTCGGGTTGGACGCCATGATGCTTTCCGGATCGATGACGCCATGTTGCGGCGCCAACGCCCCCCCTTCATATTCATCATAAAGGCCAAGCATATGTCCGAATTCGTGGGCCACGAGTTCCGGACGGTCCTGAATATTCCAGTTCAGTTCATCAGTGCGGCCCGAACCGGGGCGCACAATGACTTGGTGATCAAAACCAGGTCCCCGGAATGAAACATCAACAATGACCGGATAACGATTCCCAGACTCTGTTTCCAATGCAAAAACGCCACTCCATATGCGTTCGATTCCTTCCTCCCATGTGAGTTTCGCCTTGTCGAGGTCCATGGGCGTCACGCCGCCAGCAGGAACCAGGTTGACCGCCACACTGACGACCAAGGCACTGCCATCCATATGGATGTTATATCTATAGTTCCAGCTGGAACCATTCTTGGCCTGCCGACAACCGGCAACGGTTTCCCGCGCGATCACAAAAGCCTTCTGCGCCCGGGAATCCAAGTCCAATCGCTCGGCTGATGAAACTTTTTGGGATTCACGTTGCGCTTGGATGTCCGCACCGATACGCCATGCGACAGATAAGAACACAATCACCGGTGCAACAATGATAAGATTTAATCTCCGCCTCAAGATCAATCCTTCGTCACCTGTGTCGTAAGGCCCGGCAGGCCCTTTCTTTTCAGAGCCCTTTCACCGCCGGCCAAAATGGCTACCGATGTAATGCCTGCGGCCGCCAGTCGACGGGCCACCTTTTCAGCGCTGCCGTTACCGCTGTCCACAAGCACATAAAAACGATTCGCAGAGCGCCCACTGTCACCCATAATAGCTGCGATCGACACCTCCCCGGCCCGCATTGCCGAACCACGATTCTCCAGGCCAAGGGTAATGATATCAACGTTCGGTATTCTCTCGGAAAGATTCGATAAGCGATTCCCATCCGCTGACAATCGCCCTGGCGAACCAGCCTTTCTTGCAGCATCTGCATACCGAAGATCCACCAGCACAATGTTTTTGTTGTCGGCCGTCGCCTGCTGCAATTCCTGATAGGTAATAAAGTGAAAGCGCTCCGCGCGGACTCCCCGTCTCCCGGTACTTGGAAGGTGGGATGCTTGCCATGCGGCATATCCGCCTTCAAGTATTTCCGCCTGAATCCCCGGCTTGCGGTTCAGTGCCGCTGCAGCCTTCATGGCGACGCCTGTTTGAATGCCGTCTCCATACACGATCACACGCCCAAGGGGAGGAAGCGCCTTCACCGGAACGATCCGGGCAGGAATGTTGATGGCGTTGGGAATGTGGCCTAGGGTGTATTCACGGCCGTTTCTAACGTCAACAATCGTTATCCCGGTTCCCTGATTCTGGAGACTTGTTAATCCCTCCGGGGTGATACCAAAACACGGTTGCGGAACACACAGTGCTGTCAGCACAACAGTTATTCCAAACACCCTGAACACTGTTTTCATGTCATTTACTCCCCCGGCTTCCACGCATCTGTGGCACTCTTCATATCCATCATTAAAACGGCAATCCTGGCAATGGGGAAATTGTCTCCCACAACCTTGCCGTTCACCACGGAAGCAACGCGCCATGCACCGGTTTGCGAATCCAGCATCCGCACGGCATTAACCTTGTCCTTCCCGAGCTCGCCAATCAGCTGATAGGCACGGTATCCGTCCGGAAAGCAGGTATATGTAAACACATTCACGCCTGCTGCCAGGTCTATCGGGCTGCAGGCCCCATAACCAAGATCGAGTATATGTCCGCCGGCAAACCGGACCCACAGGAAGCTCCCGGCCTCCAGGCTGAAATTGTTCCCAGCAGGCTGCCCTCCGCTCCAGGTCACGGTCTCGGAAACCACGGTGGGCACCAAGCTCACATATCTTGTAATTTCAGTCACCCCGGCTTCTTGATGCCATAGAGTCAGAAGCGAATAGGCGTCCTGGATCCTGGAGACCATCCCATCCGTAACGGCCACCACGTTCCGATTGTTGAAAACAGGATGCAAATCAGGAATAGTCCCGAGCATGATTTGGTGAAAACCGTTGCGGTTGTCTGTCCACACAAGTTTGCCGGAAGCTGTGCTTGGGTTGTCCTTGGTCGAGGCAACGTTGGTCAACTGAATCGCCGAAAAGTTGGAAAGAGACAGCATACGCAGGTTTGTATTCAACTCGCCCGCTGAATCCTCTGCATAGACAACCCATTTTCCGTTGATCCGTGGCCGTGTTTCATCCTCCGGGGTATGGGTCAACCGGACCTCTGTGCCCCGCAACAAATTATAACCATACAGGTCGAGCTGCGTATTTCGATTATCCGCCCAGACAATCCAGGGCTCATAAACAGCCGGATAGAGCTGCCCGGAAGGACTGTTGGTAATACGAGTCACCTCGCCGGTTCTTAGCTGCTTGGAATATATCTCTCCAGGTCCGATATCCCGAAAATCCTGCCACACCACACGTTCCCGGTGAATCCATGGATCCAACTGGTCCTGCGCTGTTGGGTCGACCATCTCCGAATGGGCCGTCATCATATTATAGACCACGAGCTGCCAGGGGGCACCGGGGTCTGTAACCGGTTTGGTTTGATACACGACCCACGGCCAATAGACGGCTGGTTTGATTTCATTGATGCTGGGAGTCTCGGTGATGGGAAACGGGCCCTCCGCCACGCCCAGTTTCTTTGCCCAGATATCCCAGGTGCCGTCCGCCTGCTTGTCCTGCCAGACAACATATGTCCCATCCGTACGAGGCCGTTTCTGATTGAAGGGATTGGTCCGGACTGGAACCGGTGTTTTGCTTTGATCTGTCAGATCCATGGCAAATATATCCCAGTTGCCGCTTCCCTGGTCTTGCCACACCACCCAGCGCCCACTGGCCTGGGCCTCTTCCTGGGCAGCATTGCCGGCATCGTACAAAAGCGCCCCATCGGCCAAAAGATCTCCGATTCGGACCAGTTCAATGGTGCTGGTCGATCGGCCAAGACCGTCCGTAACGGTGAGTCTCATGGTGTACCAACCCGGAGACACCGGGGTGCCGTCATCATCCTTTCCGTCCCAGGAAAATGCCATGGAGCCGGGACCGACCGGGCCCAGTGATTCGTGGCGCACCCTTTCATCCACGGGAAACCGAAGGCCGTACGATCGGTCAACCGTCCATCGCAGAATTGCCCCGGTACCATCACCAGGACAGGTCGCACTTTCACTCGCCCTGGGAAGCACCTCCATGGTGTGCTCGCCTTCAGAGATTCTTGTCAGAACAACCGGAACCCCGGCTCCTTCGTCCGGACGGTAAGCGGCCCCGTCCACCCTGTAGCAGTAGTAATCAGGGCCAAAGACAGTGAGTGTAACCTCTGTTTGTCTTGTCGGCGTATGGTCAAGTCCTGTGATCGTGATGGGCTGCGCGCCGGAATCTGCGGTCCATGATACGGTGACGGTCTGTTCGTCGTTGTATTGCCCATATCGGCTCCGTCCCTTGACGGAGAGCTCTACCGTACCGGTCAGGCCACTTAAAGAGATGGGATTGGACACAGCGATTTCACTGCTCCAGGTCCCTTCGTTCAAACGGTACTGGTAGTAATCCACGTTTTCACCACCCACCGTAATTTCGGCATTTGCATCCGGGGTGGGTGAGACCGGCACACCGCCGAGGGTGGGATACCCGTAGACCCCCCGATAGATATCCACCTCTGCGTTAAGGCTGGCGGCAGTTGTGGCAGTTTGAAACGACACGTTTACATCCTGTGGGCGCACGGATATGGCGTCTCCCGCAATGAACAATGTTTCCGTGTCTGTCGTCACAGCGGTTATCTGCGGGTAATCAGCAGAAACCACAAGGGTAGCCGTCTTATGAGGCTCTTCATTTCCCGATTCATCCACAGAATAGTATGTCAGGGTATGTTCCCCGGAGTCTGAAACCCAGAACGGCAAAGCGGGAACGAAATCATCCGTATCCAACTTGCGAAACGTGCTCACCGGACTGTCATCTTCTGCGGTGAAGTAAATCTGCGTCTCTGGAAGCACATAGTACTTGCCATCCCGTTCTTCGACCTCCCCCGAAAACCGGACAAAGGTCTCCGGTGGCTCGGTGTCGGAACCGGGAGGTTCGTATGTTACGCTATAATCGTATTGTCCCAATGCTACAAAATCGAAAATATTCAACCACGTCAGCTTGGTATTGTCCGGTTTGTGGTAGCGAACCTGAGTCCAGTAGTTGTGGGGATTCAGCACCTTGCCGTCCGAACGCACCACAGATGCCACCTTGTATTTGGCCTGTGCCGGATCATCCAGACGAATAAATACCCAGTTTTCTATGGTCGCGTTGACACGTAACTGCGCTGTGTAGGCGGACGAATCGTAGCTGAGGACCTCAATATCCGACAACCGGTTCACCGGCAGTGTGTTGCATTCTGATTCAAACAGAGTGTCCGGCACAATCTCATCATCATCCGTGGTGTCTGCAAGAAAATCGAGGAGATCGTCCCGGCCCGGCTGGTCGTTTTTTACCTCGTGCACCAAGAAGTAGGCATTGAGGTCCGTAATGATCGACGTATCCCGGCCACCAAGCTCTGAGTCGTGGGTATAAGAGGCGTTAAACTCGATAAACTCCCCGGACAGGGAAGTCACCATGTCCCAGGCGCCTTTCCGGCAACGCCCTGGCTCAATATCTCCAAGGTTCAATGACAGGCTGGCATGACCGGTAGGTTCATCATCAACCCGGGATCCCAGGATCTGAGCCACCAACAGTGTATTCTGTACATTTTCTACAATACGGGGTTGCTGGGATATCACACGGACATCTCTGGCAGGACCATACCCGGCATTTTTTACCAGCACACCCAGCGAAAAAGGGACAGGAGCTTCCACCACGTCCGTCGTGACAGGATCGTCACCGTCCACGTCACGAGGTTGAAAATAGGTGATCTGCAGTTGAGGCTCCGGCCGGACCGTTATGACATCCGGGAGGACCTCCAGTACCTGGGGAGCAATTTGTTGATTATAGATGGAAGCAGCCAGATCTGCACCAATGGCATATCTGAGCCCTTCCGGACTCGTCCCGCCCGCCTGGATTTTGGGAATGATAAACCACTTGATGATCGCCGTCTGCCCCGGATTGATAATGCCCGTTCCATCCACAGCCGTCACCCCGCTGAATTCGGGTGGTTGGACAAAAAACAGGTCCGATGCGTTTTCCTGCAATTCATCCTCACTGGCAAAAGTCAGCAGAGCCGAAAAATCAGTGATCGAGCCGTCCGTCTCATTGTTCGTAATCTGCAGCGTGGCCAAAAAGCCGATTCGCTCCAGAGTCATCTCCTGAAGAATTTCCATTTTTACCGCAGCGCAGAGGCCTTCATATTGCTGGGCACCTTGAACTGAGCCACTGACAAGGATAAACAGGAGTCCAAGCATCCATGGGAGCGGGCGGAATCTTGTCCTTTGAATCATTTTCATAACGGCCTCCTCTGCCTTGCCAAGTCCGCGCCCGGAATAACCCGCGGTACTATTGTCTTTCCTGGCTCAGGCCCTGGCGAATCTCCGGCAGGACCGGAAAGAACGAAACGGCCATCGTCACCCCAGTGTTTTAAAATATTGCGCAGCCAGACCGTGACACGGTCATTTTCCCTCGGCCCTCCACACCCCTGATAAACAAGAGCTCCGTTGGCAAAATAGGACTTGGCGCCTTCTACGTCGAAGTTATAGACCTTGACCGGCACATCAAAACGGCGGCTGGAAATAATTTCACCAAATCCATCTTGTGATAGAGCAAGGATATCCCCCACGTTAAGGCCTGAGGCCGTTATCCATTCACGGCCCATGACCCAGAAAGGATGCTCATCCGTTGTTCGCAACCGCCGGACAGGATCTCTGTGGGCCTTGCCACCGATAACCCGATAAAGAATCTCCCTCCAGTGATTGCTTTCCCTCACGGTCGTTCGGATCACCGTTGCCGGCGTGCCGTCTACGGCCATCACCTTGTCTCCCGCTACCACAGATTCAATGGGCCTCTGGCCGCCGTCAGACATGAGAACCGGTGTGCCTTCGGCAAAACAGGCCGCAGCGACGATCCCCTCCCAGCTCGTCAGGTTGGCCGGGCCTGCACCACCATGGCCGCCGTTTCCCGGCACGCCACCTGTTCCAAACAGCCCCTCATAATGTTCATGGGTCGCTTTTTTCTTGGTCTGCGGATTCTGATCATCGTTAAGAATTCCCTTTGTAACCGCTTTTACGATCCGTTCTGTGATACAGCCAAACATATTGGTAAAGAAATCTTTGCCAGTCTTAAAAGTATCCTTCTTGTTAAAAAGGTGTACGAAAACCATCATTCCTGTTGCTACGTTTGTCAGCTGTTCCGCCTCTTTCTGGCTGGTGTAGCGACAATAGCCGCGGCCCTTTAAAATGGTCTGAAGATTGACGATACCTTTGGTAATGTCTTTAAATCCGCCGAACTCGCAATCCAGCCAGTCGATCTTGTCTGCCTTGTCGGCCGCTCCTCCCGGCAACCCGCTTTCAGGCTCCGTATAGGTCACCCGACACGGGATCTGCATAGATTGAAAGGGAGCCAACTCGGGAACATATGAAATAAGCGGCTCTAAGCGGGCACCTCCAATTTCTGCAGAGCCTATCTGTAAATTTTCAATCTTAATCAAACCATGATTGGTCGCCGTAAAGATGATTTCCGAATCGAATCCAGAGGTCACGTCATTGAAGGTAAACTCGGGTGGATCCACGACAAGGACGGGAACCGGCACATGGGTCTCAAAGGTTTGCTCAATCTTGATCTCATAGCGGTCTGTAAACGGTACCGGCTCCACAACAAAACTGACGGTAACCAGATTCTTGACCGGGAATACCTCTTCCAGCACTGTCTGGTCAGCTTTCACCTCGACCACGCCGCCGCTGGTTTTGTGTCCGGCAGCAGTCACGCGGTAACGCCACTCGCCCTCCGACAGTCCAGTAACCGTCACTTCACCATTGGCATCTGTTTCAAACGGGCCGGCCTCTTCGTTGAAAACGACATTTTGAAGGCGAACAGACGCGCCTTCTACTTCCTGACCGATAAAGTTCACAACCCGGAACACGATATCCCCGGTCTGGCTGGACGTTACTTTCGCCCATAAATTCACCTCAAAGGCTTGTGTCACATTGGACGCGCTGAGGACCAGTTTGTCATGATAGTAATCGGGATCGGTGTCTTCAGGCGGGGTGAACACCACATCAAAGGTCACGGATTCACCCGGACCGATATCACCCAATACCGCCTGACCGCTGCCGTTTTTCTGCAACCCCACGGTCATCCAGGCGATATTCGAGGGCAAGGTAATGGCGGCATCCTGAAACACCTCGAGCCCGGTATTTTTGACCGTTACAGGAACGGACAGCATGTTTCCGGCCGCCGTGCTTATATTCACATAACCGGCAAGGGGAAACTCCACAGAAAGAACAGGAACTGCCTCGGTCAGTGTAGCCTCGATAGACAACACATCTGATGCCCCTTGAGCAGAGGTAAAAGTATACTCCAGATTCACATGATCCGGAGCATCAATGTCGGCACTGAAATGGAGGTCCACGAGACGGGTTTCACCCGGTTTGAGTTCATACCCGTCACCAAAGGTCATGCTGCCCTGGACCCTGTTTTCCTCCACCTTGTTGTCATCCCCATCCAGTGTATAGGCATAGAAGGAGCCGGTGAATCCCGTCAGTGTCCGGTCTCCTGGATTATGAAGTTCGATTTTAAAATCCAGAGCACCCGCCTTGGCCGCATGCAATTGCCCGTAGTTCGGCTTTGCGTAGAGCCGGTACAGGGCAAAACGATCCTGGTCCAGAGTATCCACTACGTCCGGGTGGGCCGCCCAGGTAACAAACTCGCCGCTCAATCCGACCGTAGGATGGTACTCGAAAGTGAAGTTACCATCGGCATCGGTCATAACATCTTCGTACCACTTGAAACCGCGCACGAAAAATCCCAGCTTCAACGGCACGTTTGGTTCTGCAAGCCCGGTGGATCGATGGATCGCCTGTCCGGTAATGACCACGGTCTCGTCTCCGGTATAGGTATCCTGTCCCGCCTGGGCCGTGCCGTAGTACGGGGAGAAACTGATACCGGATGCCATGCTCCCGGAAAGCGGCTCATCGCTCGTCAAGTCGGTAGCCCCGAGCCCATAGGTCGTCCCGTCCACGACCCCAAGGAATGTGATCTCCGAGCCCGCTTCCAGGTTTGCCGGCACCAGAATATCCACATCGACACACTGCCGGTCTCCCGGTGCCACGGTTACAAACCAGGTGCCGGACGAATCCATCGTTCCAGGCGGCGTTCCCTCAAAGTATGCACGGCTGATCTCAAGTCCTTCTGTGTTTATGAGGGAGACATAAATGTCACCGGGTGACTGCCCTCCGTTTCGTGCCACAACGACATCCATGTCCACATAGCCATAATTGTTGATACATAGATTCACTGTGCTGATCCCGCCAGCCAGGGGAACATCTCCGGCAATCAGCTCAACCGTGGGCTTTGAGGGTTCAACATTGTCAAAGACAAGGCTGCGGTGGTAGGTCACTTGTCCGCCAGAGCCG
>JAFDGP010000226.1 GCA_019309245.1 Deltaproteobacteria bacterium
GGTGGAACCCACCAGCGATTTGCCCTGGTTTTATGGTGAAGGGTATATGGGAAGATAAAAAAATGTATGAAATAGCAAATGGTTACGTTCCGTCTACACTTCCGGTCTTTTGAAAACCCGGTGGGGTCTGAGCCGACTGGTCACTTTCCCGGTAGGCGCAATCTTGCCGGATTTTGTAAAATTCGTGAATGTTGCCCGCCACTGGCAGGATGGTTGCACATTATATATAACAGAAACGGAGTAGGACTGCATATGACGAAGAAACCCGATTCCATCCTGGATTTAAGAGGCTGCATTTGTCCCCTGAGTCTTCTCAAGGCCAGTGCAGCCTTGGCCGCGCTGGACGTCGGGCAATGTATTGAGATTATCGGAACGGATGCGCAGACCAAACAAGAGCTCTTCCAGATTTTGAACCCAGAGGAATTCCGTACCATTGACATCCGGGAGCTGAAGACATCCTACAAAATTTTTCTTGAAAAAACGGCTGGGTGACGCGTTTTTATCAACACAGAAGTGAAAGGAGGCAAAAAATGTTTAAAAAAGTATTGGCTGCCACGGATTTGTTGGAGAGTTGCGATGCCGTCGTGCTCGTTGCCGGGCATATCGCCGAGCGGCACGGTGGGACATTATACGTCCTGCACGTTTTGGAATCTCCTTATTCCGGAAAGTTCCGGAATTTTGTCAAGGATTTCAGGACGGGAGAGGAGCTCGTTAGCAACGAACAGTACGAAGGCATTGTGCAGGAACAGATTGAGCGGGCGTGTGCCGGGGTATTGCAGGACCCTCAAAATTACAGGATGCGGATCAGTCCGGGTTTCCCGTGGGAGCAAATCTTGCGGTGGGCAAGAAAAGAGGCAGTGGATTTGATCGTCCTTGGCCCTCCGTCCGGAAGGGCTGAAATGAAAGGCGTGGTTAGAGTGAGCGGAACGGTGGGTAGCACTGTGGAGGGGGTGATTACCCATGAACGGTGCCCGGTGATGATCGTAAACCGACTGATTTCCAAGCAACGCCTGGCCTTCAAGAACATTATGGTCTGCATTGATTTCTCAGAATCCTCCAGGTGCGCGCTGGATTTCGCCGTCAAGATGGCCGGGAAATACGGGGCCAGGGTCCTGCTGTTCCATTCGCTGGCGGCACCGACTTCTCCTCAGTATCCGCAAGCCGAATTTGAGGGCGATCTGGCTGCGGCTCGAGTAAAGCTGGAAAGTTTTTCCGAGAATACGCTTACGGGGATCGAACACGAATACGCGGTCTGGGAAGGGACCTTGCCGCATATTGAGATCTTGAAGTTCGCGCGTGAAAAAGACGTCGATCTTATCGCCATGGGATCTCACAGTAAGGAAAAAGGTGACAAATGGTATATCGGCAGCGCCGTCGAACAGGTGGGATCCCGGGCGGCGTGTCCGGTGGCGGTTTTGACCGATCCAAAGGTCCTTCGGAAAATGGAGGAGTGAAGCAGCCGATGGCGCACGCATCCGGAGGTGGACATCATGGGCGTGAGTAAAGGTCAATCAGATTGCAAGGAAAACAAGGACCGGCACTCCCATGACATGAGCTTTTACCAGTTCATGATCGATAGCCTACCCATTGCGGTCATGGCTGTGGATGACAAGCTGATGATTACCGATTTCAATCCGTGGGCGGAGAAAGTAACGGGCTATCCGGCCGACGAAGCAACCGGCAACAAGTGCGGCGACATATTGCGGGGGGGGCTGTGTAACGGCCGGTGCCCCCTCAAAAAGGTTCTGAATCAAGAAAACCCGGTGGTACAGCTGGAGACCACCATTTGTGACAGAAGCGGGCGGACCATCCCGGTCAGGATGAATACAGCCGCCCTTTTCTCCAAAAATGGGCTGATGATGGGTGCTGTAGAAGCATTTGAGGATATTTCCACCCTCCAGGCGCTTGAGCGGGAAAAAGAGAATCTTATTTCCATGATTGCCCATGACATGAAGGGCTCTGTTGTTGTGATCGGCGGATTCGTTCTTCGGCTGTTGAAAAAAGAGCATAAACTCGATGCAAGCAAACAAAAAAAATACCTGACAATCATTCGAAGAGAAGCACAGCGGCTGGAGTTTTTTCTTGATGATTTTCTGCAATTGTCACGCATTAAGAATCGGCGGGTGCGGTTACGTCGCGAAACCATATCGATAGATGCAACGCTGAGGAGACTATTTGAGATCTACCGGCCCTTGGCCTCAGAGCGCGGTATTGGCCTGGAGATTCAGAGCAACAAGGCACTGTCCCGCATTCAAGCAGACCCCAAGCTGTTACGCCGGGTCTTTGCAAATCTGCTGGACAACGCCATAAAGTTCTCACATGCAGGAGGCCGGGTGATTATGGCCACCCAGGAAACCGAAGAGGCGGCCATGGTCAAGTTCATCGACTATGGCATGGGGGTGGCGCCTGAAGAACTACCTTATATTTTCGATCCGTTTCATCGGGCCCGCATTGATCCCAGGAGACGAGGCTTTGGCGTGGGCCTTGCGGCAGTAAAAATGCTGGTGGAAGCCCATGGGGGATGGGTGGGGGTGGAAAGCCAAGTGGATAAGGGCTCGGTTTTCACCGTGAGCCTGCCCAAGAAAGCACAGGGCGGACCTTCAGGGAAAGTGGGCGATTTTTGAGCGGCAGTTGATGGATTTAGATCGAACCAGGGAGGTGGTTTTGATGAAACAAATCAAAAAGATACTCTTTCCATGCGATTTGACCGAAAACGCGTCGAAGATCCTGCCCTATGTCTTGTCAATAGCCGACAAATATGAGAGCGAGGTGTACCTGCTTCATGTCGTGGAGGATCTGTTGGCTTGGGGCCGCTATTTTGTTCCTCATACATCCGTGGACATTTTTCAAAAAGAGGCCATGGAAGGCGCTGAAAAGGTTATGAACACGCTGTGTGAGGAACAGTTGCAGAGTTGTCCTAACTTTCACCGGAAGGTGGTGTCCGGGGACCCTGCCGGTAAGATCTTGAAGACAATTGAGTCCGAGGACATCGACCTTGTGGTTATGGGCAGCCATGGCCGAAGGGGACTGGAGCACGTGATCTTCGGTAGTGTGGCTGAAAGTGTGCTCAAGAAATCTGCTGCGCCTGTGCTGGTCGTGAACCCATTCAAGGTAAAATAAAGCGCGCCTTGCAGTAGAGCCGAAATTCAGTTTTTTAGGAATACACCAACTTCAGATAAGCATCGCCGTGGCACAGGTGCGCTAGGATCGCTGCGGACGGGCATCAGTCGACCGATGAGTTGAGCACAAAGAAAGGAGGGGTTTCTCATGAAAAAGAAAATCTTGGTCGCCGTCGGAGAGTGCGTGTATTCGCAAGACGCGGTCAGATACGTGGCGAGGATGTCTTCGGCCGCAAAAAATATCATGTACACCCTCTTTAATGTGCAGCCCCTGGTGCCTAACAGCTTTGTCGAAGCCGCCCGTGAAGATCCCGAGATCAGGGCGGAAGTGGACGCTTTGATTGAAAAGAACAAAACGGCGGCCAGATGTGCAGTAGAAAGATTTAGAGACCTCATGGCGGCGGAGGGGATTCCTGCCGACCGGATTGAGATCACGACGCGATCCTTGCAGAAGGGAATTGCCAAGGATATCCTGAGTGAGGCCGAGCAAGGAGACCACAATGCTATCGTGCTGGCGCGTCGGGGGCTGACTCCGAATCGGGATTTCTTTATCGGGACCATCGCTGGCAAGGTAATCGAGCACGCCCTGAAAATCCCCGTATGGGTCGCTGCGGGCAAGTCCACACCCATGAACATGCTGCTTTCGGTGGATGGATCTCAAAATTCTTTTCGGGTGGTAGATCATGTGATACAGTTGGTAGGTCCCCACCCGGATCTCCGGGTGACCTTGTTTCATGTGCCTATCCATTCGAGGCATTACTATCCGGTGAACTTTGAAAGAGAGCACCCGCGTCTTGAGCAGGTCCTCCAGCGTAAGGACGAAGAGCGTATGGAAATCTTTTACGAAAAGGCCTGTGGTTCGCTTAAGGCGGCAGGGTTGGGACAAGGCCAAATTGAAACCAGGGTGAGTGCCGAGCGTTACGACGTGTCGACCGGCATCCTCCGTGAGGCCAAGACCGGTCGTTATGGCACCGTCGTGGTTGGCCGACGTGGAGAAAGTGAGGCCTTTTTCACAGGGCGAATCGCTGCTCGGCTGGTCCAGAAGATTACCGATCAGGCCCTTTGGGTGGTGCCCTGATGACAAAACGTTCAGTCGCTCTCTGGTAAGGATTACTTTCTTGACAACGCGTCAAAGGGTATTATTATTGGCATATGCTCATAATGGCGTCTTGGTGCAGGGAACAAAGCCGGCGCTTGCCCGGAGTGCGAAAGCGAGACCTTTGCAAAACCCGTTGTTCTCGCTTACGGGAAAATATATGGTAAGCCATTGGCTCGTCAGTCGGGTCACCTTTTCTCAAGGCGATA
>JAFDGP010000227.1 GCA_019309245.1 Deltaproteobacteria bacterium
CGTAACGCTCCAATATCGCGTCAACCTGCTCAAATGACATCCCGGTTCCCAACTCCTTGAAAAAGATTTTCCGAAACTTCGTACGACCCCCACGGCTTGGCTGGTGGCTTCGCACGTTCTTGAATCCGATCAAGTGGTCTTCTTTACGCCGCTGGCTGTGCCCTGTTGCAAAGCCGGGCGCGTGTGCTTTCGCCAGCACGGCATGGTATGGGGCCCGAAAAAACCGTCCCTGACCTTTGCAAACAAGGTCCGGCGACACAGGTCCTGAAGATACGGATGCAGGGTCTCCAGCCTTTCCAATAATACCTTGTCCACATAGCCTTCTTGTTCCGCCAGCATCCTGAGTTCGGTCGCCACACGGGCAAACTTGATTTTCTGGGGACACACGAAATAGCAGGAATTGCATAAACAGCAAAACCAGAGCAAATCCGAACCCAGGACCTCTTTTCGCATCCCGAGCAAGATCATGTGAATGATGCGTCTCGGGTCAAAATCCTGGATCACTTCATGCACGGGACACACTGCCGTGCATGATCCGCAAGTATAACAGGGCTTGATCGATTCCAAACCGATCTTCTCGGCCACCTCGTCCTTGAAATGGTGGTCCAGTTCATCAAATACAACGGGTAGTGCCTTGTGCGCTGTCACTGCGTTCTTCTCCATTTTTTGTCACCGAGCAATAGCTGTAAATAACCCTGCCCACTGCCAAACGGCTGGCGGTTAGGCACGAATCAGCCTGTCCGATTCAACAAGCCCCTTTTTCTCAAGCTTTTCGAAATAAGCCAACACATCTTCTGAAGACAGGTCCAGAAGATCGACCAGCTCATCCAGTTTTCTGGGACGTTTCTGAAGGTGCAACAGCAGCCCATTTGCCGATATTTCAGCCTTGAGCACTTTTTCCAACTCGACATGCAGCTTATGATCGGAAGGCAGCTTGCGATACCCGCCTTCGTGCTTCATATACTTCGCCTGCCTGGCAAACACCATGCGGACCCGCCTGCCTTCCAAGGCCATTTTTGCGGCCTTTAGCTTCACGCCGAGACGCTGCGCGTCCAGACCTTCACCCGAACCCAGAGGACCAAGGGACTGGATACGTCGCGTAAATGCCGTAATTGCATTCACGAAGCGGGGCGCCTCGGCGGCGGAGACCCACTCCAGAGTCAAGCGGTCCGGGTTTACGCCGAGGTCCGTCAGGATCCTCTTGACCAATTCGAACTTGTTGATCATTTCGTAATTACCGTCCCGGTAATGGCACTCGCCCAGGTGTCAGCCACCCACAAAGATGCCGTCCGCCCCGTTGGCGAAGCCATCCATCAAGAACACGGCATCGATCCTGCCCGTGCATAAAACCCGGATTACCCGCAGGTGGGTTGGATACTGAAATCGGGATACCCCGGCTGCATCTGCGGCTGCATAGCAACACCAATGGCAGAGAAAACCGAGAATCTTAGGCTCAACCCTGTTCTTTGTCATTGCACATCTCCGCGCCGAAGGCAGCGATTTGCTCGGCGATCTGATCATCCGTGAAACGGCCCATGGTAATTGCTCGGACCGGGCAGTAAGCGGCGCAGATCCCGCATCCCTTGCAAATCGCCGACACAAACTCCGCCTTTTTCGCCTTGCCTATCTTTGTCATCCTGATTGCGCCGTAAGGACATAGATGGGCGCAGATGCCGCAACCGATACACACGCCGGTATCACAAGAGGCCACAATGGGCTCGACCGTCACGTATCCCTTGGCCATCAATATGGCCGCCTTGACGGCGGCGGCTTTTGCCTGTGCGATACATTCATCTGGCGGTTTGGGAAATACGGCGTTTCCACACAGATAAATGCCGTCCACATAAGCATCTACGGGTTTGAGTTGCGCATGCGATTCCAGGAAGAACCCGTCGGAGGACAGCGGTATTTTCAGATGTTCCACCAAGGCTTGATTCTCATAAGGGACTTTGGCCGTACTGAGCGCCAGGAGGTCCGGCTCCATAATTACCTCTCGGCGCATCATCGCATCTTCAAACCGCAACCGTAACGCACCGTCGGCACTTTCCACCTCCGGCTTGCGTTCGGCGCGATAACGTACGAACACCACCCCCCTTTCCTTTGCCTTTGAGTAAAAAGCCTCGCGGAATCCGTAACTCATGACGTCTCGATACAATATCGTCACATTGGTCTCAGGGCTCAGCGCTTTGATCTTGAGGGCATTGTTGAGTGCCTGGTTGCAACAAACCGCGCTGCAGTAAGGGTGCGCCTCATCTCGTGAGCCGACACATTGGATCATTGCCACCTGCTTGAGTTCGCTGGGGTCAAGGCGACCACGGCCAATCTGTTGTTCCAGGTCCTCTTGCAGAACCACCCGATCATGCTGTCCGTACAGGTACTGCTCGGGTTCATAAGGGCGGGCACCGGTGGCCACAATGATCGTGCCGTGTTCGATGTGCGTTTTCCGGCCGTCGGCGCTGCAAAGGGTTGTCTTGAAATTTCCGACAAATCCTTCCACGGATTCGATCGTTGTGTCGGCGAAGACCTCAATGCCTTCATGGGCTTGGATTTTTTTTGACAGTGCTTTGAGGTGTTCCTGAGGATTAGGGCCTTCCAGTGTGTAGTACGTCCTGGCCAGATTGCCGCCGAGCTCGGGTCGTCGCTCCACCAGGTAACATCGAAAACCCTGTTCGGCGAGGCTCAGTGCCGCTGTCATGCCGGAAAGGCCTCCGCCGATCACCAATCCTTTTGGGTTTACCTCAATCACGGAGTCAGACAGGGGTTCGATACGCCTGGCCTTGGCCACCGCCATGCGTATGAGGTCCTTGGCTTTTTGTGTGGCTTCCTGCTTTTCATGCATGTGCACCCAGGAACACTGGTCGCGAATGTTGACCATTTCTACCAAACACTTGTTCAGCCCCGCCTCCCGGAGTGTTTCCTGGAACAGCACCTCATGGGTGCGGGGCGTGCACGCAGCCACAACCACGCGATTGAGTCCTTGGTCCGCGATTGTCCGAGAAATCAGCGCTTGCGTGTCCGAAGAGCAAGAGTACAGGTTTCTTTCCACCATGGCCACGTCATCGAGGCTCTGCGCATATTTGGCGACTTCTTCTACGTCCACGACCCCGGCGATGTTCTTGCCGCAATGGCAGACAAAGACCCCGATCTTGGGGGCGCCGTTCGGGGCGGAGCGCTCCTCGGGATATGTCTTGCTTGCCGCCAGGGTGCCGCGCGCAGGTGCGAGCAGTTCCGCTGCGGACGCCGCTGCTGCACCAGCCTGACACACGCTTTCCGGTATGGACTTTGGTCCTTGAAACGCGCCGGCTACAAATACGCCTTTTCGGGTTGTGCTTGCGGGTGCGAAGAGGTCCGTTTGGCAGAAGCCGTATTCGTTCAACCCGATGTGAGAAGCAACTGCAAGGTTGCCGGCCCCTAAAGGGGCCTCAAGACCGTTGGCCAACAGGACGAGGTTGAAGCTCTCTTCTTTCAAATTCCCGTTTTCCGGAACATACCTCAAGGTCAAATCATGACTCAGGGTGTCCTCGCAGATTCCCGCCACCCGGGCGCGCACGAACTTCACCCCGGCCGCTTTCGCACGCTGCCGGAAAGTTTCAAAACCCTTTCCGTACATTCGCATATCCATGTAGAAAATGGTAATGTCCAGGTCGGGTTCGTGTTCCAAGGCGACAATGGCGTCTTTGACCGCGAACTTGCAGCACACCGCCGAACAGTAGGGATTTCCCCGGCCTTTGTCCCGACTTCCGATGCACAAAAGCATTGCAATTCGCTTGGGCTTGCTCAAGTCCGACGGCCGCCGGATGTCCCCCATGTAGGGTCCGGAAGCGCAGCAGACACGTTCGAACTCCTTGCCGGTGACCACGTTTTTGGCGTTTGCATACCTGAATTCCGGGAGACGAGAGGGATCGTAGCTCGAAAATCCCGGAGCGAGGATGACGGCCCCAACGTCATAAGTCAAAACTTGCGGCTTTTGATCGAAATCGATTGCTTCCGCCTGGCACGTGCGTGTGCATTGTTTGCACTCCTTTCGGGTCAGAAAAAGGCAATGGTCGGGATCTACGGCAAACACGGCAGGAGCCGCCTGGGTGTAAGGGATGTAGACGGCCTTTCGGGTCTTGAGATTTTCGTCGTACGGGTCGGGGACCGCCACCGGGCAGTAAGAGGCGCACACCCCGCAGGCGGTACATCGTGATTCGTCCACAAACCGAGGGCGGTGAAGCACCTCCACGGTGAAACATCCGGGATTTCCTGCGATGTCTTTAACCGTCGCATTTGTAATAATGCTGATGTTTGGGTGTCTGGCAGACTCCACGAGCCTGGGGGCCAGGATTCAGATCGAGCAGTCATTGGTGGGAAATGTTTTGTCCAGCACCGCCATCACACCGCCGATCGCAGGAGATCTTTCCACCAAGTACACGCGGAAACC
>JAFDGP010000228.1 GCA_019309245.1 Deltaproteobacteria bacterium
CCTGGACATTCGCATGGAGGACTGCGATGGCCTGGACCTGCTTCAAGAGATCCGAAATGCCCATTCGGACCTACCGGTCATCCTCAACACGGCGTATGATTCTTACAGGGAGGACGTAAAATCCGTAGCCGCCGATTACTATGTTGTCAAATCCTATGACCTGTCGGAGCTCAAATCCAAACTTGCCGCCTTATTGAAGGAGCAGCCACACCTATGAAGGCCATATTCAAGTTCAACGTCCTCGCCAGATTGCCGGAGCGCCTGAGGCCCCTGGAACGCATCGCCAACAACCTCTGGTTCGGTTGGCATCATGATGTGGCCCACCTGTTCAGGCGCATGGACCCGGAGCTGTGGGAGACAAGCAAGCACAACCCTGTGTACATGCTGGGAAACGTCAACCAGCAGCGCCTCGATGAATTGGCGGACGATGCCGGATTCCTTGCCCAGATGGACCGCGCCCACGAAGCGCTGAAGACGTACCTGGCCGTCACCCCGCCGTGGTCGGAACCGGGAGTCTCCGATCGGGAGGCCAACCGGTATTGTGTTGCCTATTTTTCAGCCGAATTCGGCGTCGCCCAGTGTATCCCTATCTATTCCGGAGGGCTGGGCGTCCTGGCCGGAGATCATTTGAAGTCCGCCAGCGACTTGAACCTTCCCATCGTGGGTGTGGGGCTGTTTTACCATGAAGGGTTTTTTCAACAGTATTTGAATGCCGACGGCTGGCAACAGGAGGCCTATCCGGAAAACGATATCTCGGTAATGCCGCTGCATCTCATGCAGGACTCCGATGGCCGCCCCATTATAGTCGAGGTCCCTATTGGACACGAATCCGTTAAGATTCAGATCTGGCGAATGATGGTCGGCCGGATTCCGCTGTATCTGCTCGACACCAACCTTGGCGACAATCCGACGCACCACCGACAGATCACGGCCAGACTCTATGGCGGAGACTGGGACATGCGGGTCCGCCAGGAGATCGTGCTGGGCATCGGCGGGGTCCGCGCCTTGCGCGCCTTGAACATCGAACCTACGGCCTACCACATGAACGAAGGCCATTCAGCCTTTTCCGCGTTGGAACGGATCTGCATCCTGAAAAACGAATTCGGCTTGTCCTTTGACGCGGCCAGGGAATTTGTGGTGGCTACGAATTCCTTTACCACGCATACCCCGGTACCGGCCGGGAACGACCTGTTTTCGCCGGATCTCATGCATCGATACTTTGAGGATTATGTCAATCACCTTGGAATCGCATTCAAGGTCTTTTTGGGTTTCGGCCGGCTGGACCCCATGAACGATCACGAACCCTTTTGTATGACGGTCCTTGCGCTAAGGCTGTCATCACATGCAAACGGGGTCAGCCGTCTTCATGCCAAGGTTTCTCGCAACATGTGGTATAAGATTTGGCCCAAAAACCCGATTGAGGACATTCCAATTGAGACCATCACAAACGGCGTGCACATTCCTTCCTGGATCTCCGAGGACATGGCGGCGCTGTTCGACACATACCTCGGCCCGAACTGGATTGAAGACCCCGACAGTCACAAGGTTTGGCAGCAGGTCGAAAAAATCCCGGATGCAGAACTCTGGGGAACCCATGAGAGGCGGCGGGAGCGCCTGGTCGCCTTTGCGCGCAAACGGCTGCAGGACCAGCTCCGATGTTGTGGGGCATCCGCCCGAGACCTGGAGGCCGCCGGCCAAGTCCTGAATCCCGAAATCCTGACTATCGGATTCGCGCGCAGGTTCGCATCCTACAAGCGCGCCACACTCGTGCTCAAAGATGAAGAACGGCTCATTCGCCTGCTGACCCATCCTGAACGTCCAGTGCAAATTATTATGGCCGGAAAGGCCCATCCCAACGACAACCCGGGGAAAGAACTCATTCGGCAGATCATCCATTTCGCCAACCGCCCCGAGGTCCGCCATCGTTTTGTGTTTATCCAGGACTATAATATCAGGGTGGCTCGGGTGATGCTCAGAGGATGCGATATCTGGTTGAATACCCCACGCCGGCCCCTGGAGGCCTGTGGAACCAGCGGCATGAAGGGCATAGCCAACGGGGTGCTTAATCTGAGTGTGCTGGATGGGTGGTGGGATGAAGGCTACAATCAAGATTACGGTTGGGCTATCGGCCGCGGGGAGACCTACGAAGACGAAGCCTTACAAGATGAGGTGGAAAGCCGTGACATCTACAATATTCTGGAGCGGGAAATCATTCCGCTGTTTTATGACAGGGGCCTGGACAACCTGCCCAAGGGATGGCTGGCTAAGATGAAGGCCGCCATGCGCGACCTGTGCCCCATATTCAACAGTCACCGCATGGTTCAGGACTACACCGACCGGTTCTACAAGAGTATATCAAAACGCTATCACGTCCTGTTCAGAGACAACCTGAAAGGAGCCAGGGACCTGGCCCGGTGGCGGCAAAAGATCATGACAAGTTGGGATCAGATCCGCATCAACCGGGTCAATGTGCATGATGCCATTCCGGTGCCTGTATCGGGGAGACTTAAGATCGGCACGGACGTCTTTTTGAACGAACTCCAGCCCGACGACGTGGACGTTGAGCTTTATTTCGGCCCCTTAAGCTTCCAGGACGAGTTCACGGAAAAGCAGACGATCCAGATGCGGCCTACAGGATCCGACGGAAACGGCAATCATCGTTTTGAGGGGGAAATCCCGTGTTCCAGAACCGGAAAATACGGCTTTACCATCAGGATCATGCCCACTCGGCAGAAGATGGAAACCCCGTATTCCACGGGCCTGGTGATCTGGGCGCAGGAGGAAGCCGTGGTGGAGGGTTAGGACAGCACAAAGCCTCCTCTCGGGAGCTAAATCGGGCACATGCCGTGATCGTATCGTTTCACCCACGCATAAGGGCCGACGTCAACTTTCAGCTGACATCCCGGGACCCGTTGCACGAGGGGCACCGGTGTGCGATTGCACGAGCCAAGGCCGTTATTGTTACCCAACACGTCGGGGCGCAGCAGTACGCTGCTTGCAAAGCCCTGTGTCGCAACGTCTTTCCCGACTACACGTATCGATTCGGCTTTGAGGGAAAATACGGCAATACCCGCCTCTTTGCGCGCTTTGACGCGCCCCACCCTCACAGCGTGTGTTATTCGTCGGTGGAGGAGTTCAAGACCCGACATTTCAAAGACAATACCGCCCTCATGCCGTTCCCCTTTGTCCTAAAGGGAGATCTCGGCGGTGGGGGTTGGGCTGTTTTTCTGGTTCGCAATCAACAAGAATTGGACAACGCCCTTTCAACCCTGGGCGACTACCGGCTGCACCCGACCCGGCGTTTCATTGTGCAGGCCTTTGTGCCCCACGGAGGACAAGACCTTCGGGTTGTAGTGATCGGAGACACGGAAAAGGCCTACTGGCGGTGCCAGCCCGACCCGAAGGAATTCCGAAACAATGTGGGCCGCGGGGCCCGTATCCGGCATCAAGGAGACCGGGACCTCATGGCAAAGGGCATTGCATGCGTCAGACGGTTCTGCAAAAAGACCGGCATCAACCTGGCCGCCTTTGACGTCCTGTTTGATAGAAGTGTGTTACGCCCGGAGCCCTTGCTTTCCGAGATCAATTTTCTTTTCGGCCGAAAGGGCCTTGGCGGATCGGGTGGGTTTCACGCGCTATTGAAGACGGCGGTGGACCGGTGGCTCCGGGGCGTGGCCGGGTGTGGGGATCCCCCGTGCTGGCCGCGCCCCAAGAAGTAGCACCACAAGGCACACGATGATCGGAAAAATACTCAGGGCCTCACGGCCCAATCCCCTTTGAAGCATGGCGACACCCTGTGTGCCGAAAATGGCCGTCATGGCCACCCCACCGTTGATTTTCCCCAGCACGGCCGTGCCCCCTCCCAGTACCACAGCCCAAAAGGCGCCCGTGGAGGTTACCCGGACATAGCGTGACACAAAGACCGCAAGGGTTGGAAAGACGATCCCTCCGACAAAGACGGTGTATCCCAGCAACAGGGAATGAATGATTCCCTGCTTTTCACCGGCAATCAGCCATGAGGCCACCCCGACCCCCAGCAGGGCCGCCCTGGTTATCTTGAGCTGCCGCTCTTGCGACGTCGGAAAAAACGGGTTGATAACGTTCAGAGATAAGATGGTGCCTGCTGAGATCAGACACGTGTCTGCAGAAGACATGATGGTTCCCAAAAAACCGGCCAGGATTACTGCCCGGACTCCTGCCGGGATCCCCAACAGGCTTTGCGGCAGAACCGCCTCGGGAGCGATCTCCGGAAACCGGCACCGGGCCAACAGGCCGAACACTGCCAGCATGAAAGAAAGGGGAATCACCATGGCCGCAGCCACCAAGGCAGCCCTCCGGGCCACGCGATCATCCCGGGCGCAGAATATCCGCGAGTAGATGTCGGGCCCCACCAGATACGGCAGGCCCACGATCAGG
>JAFDGP010000012.1 GCA_019309245.1 Deltaproteobacteria bacterium
CACCAGTAAAATTGCTGGTCGCTGATTAAAAAGAGAGAGGCTCCATGCACGACAGCCATCAGCAATCGACTCATAATCTGAGTGGCCAGTTTTTCTCTCATGCCAAGGCACCCAAAAACCTTGGGATCTTGAACCCGGCAAACGGCCGGGCAAAAGGGGTCGGCACGTGTGGCGACTCATTGTAGATTTATCTGCGAGTCGGAGACTCCAAAATCCATGATATCGGGCACGTGCCGGAGGGCTGTGTTTATACCGTGGCAAGCGGCAGTGCCTTGACCGAATTGGCTCGCGGAAACTCCCTTGATGAGGCCCTGAAGATCACACCACAGGACGTGGCAACAGAACTTGGTGGGCTTCCAAAAGACCATATGCATTGCGCGGTTCTGGCCGTAAACACCCTGGGAGAAGCCATAGAAAATTACTATCAACAGGTTTGGGGGACGAGCCGACCGTGAAAAAAAAGGACACCATCGCCATTGTAACCAATAAAAAACAGCATTTCTCTGAGGTTGCACGGACCCTCGAAACTGCCTACGGTTGGACTATCAGATGGGTGGATTCTGCTGAAAAGGCAACCGAGTTGGCCGAAAAATCCCCTCCAGAGCTGATGGTCATTGATGAACCCGTTGACGGCCTTTCCAATATCCGCATAGCGCGTGATATCGTCATGGCAAATCCCATGCTCAACCTTGCCTTGGTCAGTGCACTGCCGACCGAAATTTTTCATCAGGCCACCGAAGGCCTCGGCGTTGCGGCCCAATTGCCGCCTTGGCCGAAAAAAGAAGACGCCTTGCGCCTCATGGAAACGATTGAAAAGATCTGTTTGTAAGTGGACTTGCGATTGAACAAAAGGAGGCATGACCTCGACCCGAGGGAAAATGGATTTCAGCACAGAGTTTTTTATTTCACTTTTTTTGCATTGTGGATCAATGAGGCAAGCAGGGAAAGACCCAGATTGCTGGAAGGCATTTAGGTATCCAACACTTTCCGAATGGCTTCAGCAACCTCTTTTATGGCAAAGGGTTTCATCACAAACGCACGTATGCCCAAAGCCGACGCTTTTTCTTGATCCATCTGATGACTGAAACCCGTACATATGATAACAGGGATATCCGCACGAACTCGCATGAACTCCTTGGCCAGGACATCTCCCGTCATATTGGGCATCGTCATATCGGTCATCACCAGATCATATTGGTCAGGATGATGCTGGAAAGCAGCCAATGCCTCAATAGGGCTTGTCCTGGTCTCCACTTGATAACCAAGAAGCTTTAACATTTGCTCGACGAGTCTCACCAGGGACACCTCGTCGTCCACGAACAGGATCCTCTCTTTTCCCGTCGGCAGCGCATAGCGATCATGTCCGTTTTCCACCAAGGCTTCTTCATGATTCACCTTTGGCAACAGGACACGAAAGGTCGTACCCTTTCCCGGCTCGCTCTCAACCGTAATGGCCCCGGCATGGCTTTTCACGATACCGTGAACCACGGCAAGGCCCATCCCGGTTCCCTCCCCAGGGGGCTTGGTCGTAAAGAACGGATCGAATATTTTCTCAAGCAATTCCGGTTCAATGCCACTTCCTGTATCACTGACTGCGAGCATTACATAAGGGCCCGGACGGATGTCTGGAAAACTCCGTGTGTCATTTTCGTTCAATGCCACAGACTCCAACGAAACATTCAACACGCTTCCGGGTTCCTTCATGGCTTGGGCGGCATTGGTGCATAGATTCATGATCACTTCCTGCATCTTGCCTGGATCCGCTTTTACAATACAGCGGGGGCTTTTGAAGTTTTTCCTGATCTCAATACTTTTTGGAATCGTTGACCGCAGTAATTTGAGACTTTCCTTGACGATCGGAACCAGATCAATAGATGTAAATTGTTGTTCGGACTCGCGACTGAAGGCCAAGATTTGCTGAACTAGGTCCTTGGCCCGCAGCCCTGCCTTCAAGACCTCATCGAGACTGGTTTGAACGGGGTCATCATCGGCGATCGACAACTTGGCAAGCTCGGTCTGCACCAGAATGGGCGTCAGAATATTGTTAAAGTCATGTGCAATTCCGCCTGCAAGCGTTCCAATGGCTTCCATCCTTTGAACTCGCCGGAGCCGCGATTCGAGTTGCTTCTTGTCGTACTCTATCTGTCTGCGCTCCAGTCTCGCCTGGAGAACCGGCGCAATGCTATCAGAAATGCGTTCCAGCAAACGCCTGTCCCGCTCGTGGTAGCCACCCTTCTTGTTACTCACGGTTAACAACCCAATTGACTTTTCCCGAACCACCAGGGGGGCTGTGAGGCAGTTTTTTATGGCTATATGGCCTTCAGGCATATCGAAAGGTCCGTTTGAATAATTCGATTTTCCCGTGCGAAGGGCCTCTCCCCAGATAGTCTTTCCCCATGTATGTTCCGGAAAGACAATATCTTTGTCAGCCACCCGGCATTGCTTCCAGATCTGTCCTATCATTGTCGGACAGACCAAATTGCCTTTCTTGTCAATATACCCAAAAACCCCACACTCAGAATCAAAGGCCCTCAACACAACTTGCAACACTTCATGATACATGTCGTTTTCAGCCTTTGTGAGAAACGCCTCAAGGATTCTGTTTCGTATACTCAATTCAATTTCCGCCTGCTTTCGATCGGTAATATCCAGGGCCGTAAACGTAATGCCTTTTGAAGGATCATTGTTATCGATAGGCGTTGAGGCAAGTAAGATATCAATCACCACCCCATCCTTTTTCCGCCAACGTGTCTCAACAACGCCGGTTCCTCGCTGTTCAATCTGGCGGTACTTTTCCTTGCCGACAAATTCAAATTCTTCTTCAGAAGGATACAGGATTCTGGCACTTTGGCCGACGAGTTCGTCTTCAGCATATCCCGTCATCTCACAAATCCTGGGATTCACGTCGAGTAGTATCCTATCCTTCACCACTCCAATTCCAGTCGGTGCCACCCGGAAGATACTCTTCAGCCTTTTTTCGCTGTCACATAAGGCCGCTCTCGCCCTCTTTTCTTCGGTGATATCTTGACCGGAACTCAACGTGCCAACGATATCTCCCAGGGCATCCGTGATGACCGAGTTATGCCACGCAATGATTCTTTCTTCGCCATCTTTAGTAAGAACTGGGTTCTCATGGTACTCGACCTCTTCAATACTGCCGGATATTACCTGCTCGAACACTCGCCTGAGCTCTCCAACAGATTCAGGTTGGACGAAATTTTCAAACCAGTTCTTTCCCACAATTTCATGCTCCTCGTAGCCCAAAATCGCACATCCTTTTTTGTTGATCATCACGACGTTTTGTTCCTTGTCTAATGCAACGAACATGACGCCGGCAATGTCGAGGTACTCGCCTTGTCTCTTCCTTAAGGCCTTCACAGATTGCCTGAGTCTTTCACGCTCCGCCTCTAAAACCTTCACCCTTTGTTCCAGGTCTTCGTAGGTTGGTTTCTTACTCATCGGAATGTCCTCCAGGCGGACCGAGCCACCATTAGCCCCAGAGAAACCTCTGACAGACCTATATCCCGGCTCGGACATTACTGCTTATCGAGACAACAGCGTGGGTGATCAAAAATCCGGTGAAGTCAGGATACCTTGAAGCGCAATCTTGGACCAGTACGAGTACTTGAAACAGCGGTGATACCAATTAAGAGCTTTTCTTTCAGTAAGAAATCTATAGCAAGACCGACATGGTGTGTCAAGGACCCAAATCCACCGCCAAAAAAACGAAGATCACAATGGATCTGCCCCCGCTGAAGCCAAGTGAAGGGGTTCAACCAGCGTTTTTGTTCAACACGCTGCAATCATGCCATAGGAGTCCGATCTTCGTTTTTTTGGCGGTGGATTTGGGAAGGACTTGGGTAATGCAGGTCGTTCTAGCGGACCACCTCTGGTTCTCGATGAAGATAAAGGGAGACCTTGCGATTCGATTGGTGCCTGGGGCGGGGATCGAACCCGCACACCGACGATGCGATAAGGGATTTTAAGTCCCTTGCGTCTACCAGTTCCGCCACCCAGGCATGCCTTCTCAGTAGTATTGACCGATGCGGTTGTCAAGTTGTAAGAGCGCAGACCGCCGCTCGGGAAAAAGGACCATTTATGGATGGAAACCAGTTAGTCCATGCACCGTTTTGGATCATACGATCTCAAATGCGTGCACCACCCCGTGGCACAGGCATGCCGTGCTGAAAAGAATCGGCCCGTGCGCGGCCCGTACTCTAGCCAGGCTTTGTCTCAAGGCTTCCGGACGGTAGCCCCCAACACCCGGCGCCAGTTGATGACTTCGAACCACGATGGGGGTAAAATTGTCATAGAAAAGATATTCCAGATCCCTGTAAAGTAGCCCTTTGCGCGGTTTTCCCGTAAACGTGCACCGGTCAAAGGGCTCCACGCAGTTGTCCGGACACACGAAATCCGCATAACTCACATAAAGCTGCCCCTTTGATCCTCGAATCGGATTGGGAAGCCTTTTCTCGATCTCAACGGGAACCGGCATTTTCCTGAGTGCACCGGCACCCAGCTTCAGCCGAACCCATTCAAAGGCCAGGTGCACCGGCGCAGCAGGAATAATCCAGTCCGGACTGTCGGCCCCCTCCATATGCACCGTTAGATAAGAGGCCCCTTCATCGCGCACCGGGGTCACGCCGGCCCCTTCAACGGCTTGTAAGGCGTTGAGGTCCCGGTCCACCACCGTAATCCGAACGTCCGGCCTCTTCCCCCGGAGCCGTCTTATCGCCCGGGTGCCGAAGCGGCCCGCGCCGATAATCCAAAAGCAAGAACCCTCAAGGCCCATTGTCATTCCAGTCACAAACAAATATACCACAAAGAAATTCTGAGCATTTGCCGGTCATCTTTACATTTTTCTGGATTTTAAGCGCCTCACGTCAGTATTGTCAAACCGCTGTGGTTTTGATACTTGATAAAAGTCTTCTGCGGGCCTTCGACAGGTCGAACGCCATTCTTTATTGGACGGGGGTCGCAACTCATAATAAATGCATGTATGCAGAACCGGGAGGTGCGCATGGCCGAATACAATACGGCGAATCCTGGGCTCATCCTGGCCTCAGCGTCTCCGAGGCGGCGGGATCTGTTGACCCAGGCCGGCCTGCCGTTTACGGTCATCCCCAGCACCGTGGATGAAACGGCTTTGACTGCCGGCCCCCCTGAAGTCCAGGTCCGGATGCTGGCACAGGCCAAGGCCAAACAGGTCGCGGCCCGATTCCCGGATCATTGGGTAATCGGCGCGGACACCCTGGTCGTAATCGACGGTCGGGTGCTGGGAAAACCTAAGGACAGGACCGAGGCAAGGGCCATGCTTCACAGGCTCAGCGGGCGCACCCATACCGTCTGGACGGGGTACTGCCTGTGTTGTAAAGACGTCGCTCAATCAATATGTGATGCGGTGGACACCAAGGTTCAATTCAAGACGCTGTCTGCGGGCGAGATCGCCTGGTACGTGAACACCTCGGAGCCCTATGATAAAGCAGGAGGATACGCCGCTCAAGGCCTGGGCAGCACGTTGATCAAACGGATTGAAGGCTCTTATACGAACGTTGTGGGGCTCCCGGTATGCGAGGTGGTGGAAACGCTTGTCCGGGTGGGCGTTGTGCGACGTTCTTCTCCTTAAAAAACTCGATTCAAATCATGGAATCAATGGAAATCAAAGACAGATTGAAACAGGTTAAGGCCCGCATCGCCGGGGCGGCGGAAGCGGTCGGCCGAGACCCGGACAGCATCACCCTGGTGGCGGTAAGCAAGACGGTTCCCGCAGAACGTGTGGCAGCGGCCATTCGGGCCGGAGTGACCGATCTTGGGGAAAACTACGTCCAGGAAGCGCAAGAAAAGATCCAGGGTCTCGCCGATCAGGCAGTGTCATGGCATTTCATCGGTCACCTGCAATCAAACAAGGCCAAGCACGCTGTCAGGCTTTTTGATTTGATCCATTCCGTGGACAGCCTGAAACTGGCCAGGGCGCTGGACAAGCGGGCCGAGGTCATCGGAAAGGTGCAAAAGATCCTGATTCAAGTCAACATCAGCGGAGAGGCAACCAAGTCAGGCATTGCCCCGAACGAGACGCTGGCGCTGGCCCGGTCCATTGTACAGCTGGAGAATCTCCATCTGTGTGGCTTGATGACTGTCCCCGCGTTTTTTAACGCACCTGACAGGGTTCGCCCCCATTTCAAGGCCATGCGTGAGCTTCGGGAGACACTCACCATGAAGTTCCCGGACCTTGGTCTGAGCGAGCTTTCCATGGGGATGACGGGAGACTTTGAGGCCGCCATTGAAGAGGGCGCGACCATCGTTCGGATCGGCACCGCGATCTTCGGTCACAGACCCCGGTGATCCTGCCGTTTGAGCTGCGCCGCGAAAATCTGCTTGACAAATTGAAAAAAGTGTTTACATTGCCTGCCGTAGTTGCTATTTTAACGAGTTATATCGAACAGTTAACTATTTTAAGAAACTGAATTCAAATTGCGGCACGCATTGAGGACAATATGCATTTTTTGCAGCAAAAAGTTAAAAAGATAATCACGTGCTGTTCTCAAGCCCGAAGGGCGCAAAGCACGAAATAAAAGAGATTGAGGTTTTCGTGCTTTCGTGTTTTGCGGCTTGACGCCTTGAAAGCATCACGTGATAATTTTTTTTGGTTCCGGTTCGTCTGTAGAGGAGCATGACATGATTCACATTGAAGACCTGACTAAGTATTACGGCCAGCTGTGCGCGGTCGATCACATCAGCCTGGATATCCAGAAAGGTGAAATTCTCGGCTTGCTGGGGCCAAATGGCGCCGGCAAGACCACCACGCTCAGGATGCTCACCGGATTTCTTCACCCTACCTTGGGCGAAATTTCTGTTAAGAACTTCACGATTAAAAACGACGCCCTGGAGATCAAAAAGCTGATCGGATACCTGCCCGAATCCGCCCCGCTGTACCAGGATATGTTGGTATACGACTACCTGAATTATGTCGCCGGCATCCGGGACCTGGATGACCAAAACAAGACTTCGCGTGTCAGAAGCCTGGCCGACCAGTGCGGCCTCAAGGAGGTCATGCACCAACCCATCGGGGAACTGTCCAAGGGATACAAGCAGCGTGTGGGCCTGGCCCATGCCATGATGAATGATCCGGAGATTCTGGTGTTAGACGAGCCGACCTCAGGTCTGGATCCCAACCAGATCGTTGAAATTCGCCAGATTATGCGCGAGATTGGAAAAGAAAAAACCGTCATCCTCTCTACCCACATTCTTAGTGAAGCCGAGGCCACCTGCGACAGGATCGTCATCATCGATCACGGTAAAATCGCTGCTGATGGAGACACCGAAAGCCTCAGACAGTCGGCCGGTGGAGAGTATCGAATCACCCTGCTGATTCAGAACGCACCTGCCGATGCGGTCAAAAAACAGTTGTCGCAGATCGAGGGGATCACCCATATACTGCCCGCCCCTGAACCCGGAGGCGGGGATACCCCTCTTCTGCGGATCAATATCATGTGCCGTGCGGGCGTGGACCTGCGCGCCGCAATTTATCAAAAGATCAAAGAAACGGACTGGGTCTTGCTCGAATTGCACCAGGAAACCAAGAGCCTCGAGAGTATCTTTCGGGATCTTACCAAGGAGAATTAGCATGTCACAGGCCATTCGGATATTTCGAAAGGAATTTGCCACCTATTTTATTTCTCCCATCGCTTATATCGTCATTTCTTTTTTTCTCCTGGTGACAGGCTGGTTTTTTTTCACCACGTTTTTTCTTCGTAATCAGGCCAGCCTTCGCACCTTTTTCGACCTGTTACCGATCACTTTTTCTTTCGTCGTCCCCGCCATCACCATGCGTTTGTTCTCAGAGGAATTCAACCTGGGTTCCTATGAGATTTTGCTCACCTTGCCCGTGACGTTTCGCGACGTGGTTCTGGGCAAGTTTGTTGCTGCGGTTGCCATGGTGGCCGCCATGTTGCTTCCCACCGTCGCCTATTCCATTACAGTGTCGTTTCTGGGCCAGCTTGACTGGGGACCCGTCGTGGGTGGGTACGTCGGTGCCATCTTACTTGGTGCGGCATACTGTGGCATCGGACTGTTTGCCTCATCTGTAACCCGGAATCAAATCGTTGCCTTCATTATCGGGATGGCGATTTGTTTCTGCCTGACGTTGTTGGATAAAATGCTCTTCTTTTTGCCCAGATCCATGCTCGCCTTTCTGGAATACCTCGGCGCGGATTATCATTTTTCGAATATCTCAAAAGGAATCATCGACTCTCGGGACCTTCTGTATTTCTTAAGCGTTGCTTTTGTCAGCCTCTATGGCGCGCATTTGAGCCTGCAGGAAAAACACTAAGGAGAACCACCATGGCTGTAACGGAAAAGTCGGGACGTTATATAAAATTTTGTATCTATATGCTGATTGTGGTGCTGATCAATGTGGCCGGCATTACACTGTTTTTTCGGCTCGACTTAACGGCAAACCGGGTCTATTCGATTTCAAACGCGAGTAAAGAGGTCGTCTCCACCCTTTCCGAGCCTTTGACCATCGACGTCTTTTTTACGAAGAACCTGCCGGCACCACACAATGGCACGGAACAATATCTACACGACCTTTTGGACGAATATGCTATCTACGCTAACGAAAACTTTAATTACCGTTTTTACGATGTGAGTGCCGAGGAAGGCGACATCAGCGCCGCCGCGAGGGAAAACCAGGAACTGGCCAGAAATTATGGGATCAATCCCGTTCAGATTCAGGTTATCGAAAAGGACGAGGTCAAATTCCAGAAGGCCTATATGGGGCTCGTTCTCATCCATGGCGATCTGATCGAACGGATCCCGACCATTACCTCTACAGACGGTCTGGAGTACCAGCTCACAACCGCCATCCAGAAGCTGAACAACAAAATCAGCGCCCTGCTCAGATTGAAGGACAAGATCCGGGTCAAGCTCTTTCTTTCTTCTTCTCTCAAAGCGGTCGCACCATTCATGCGGCTCAAAGGGCTGGCCGACGTACCTGACAAGGTCAAGAGAATTGTGGAAAAACTCAATGAAAAAAACTATGGAAAACTCGCCTTTCAATACATCGATCCCACAAAAGAAAAAGATATTGAAGACGCCCTGGCCAAGTACCACTTGCTGAGTCTCAAATGGCCGGCGCTTTCCGGCGGCACCATCCCTGCGGGTCAGGGAGTGATCGGAATTGTCATGGAATACGGCAAACGGGCGGTGGACATCCCGGTGATGCATGTCCTCAGAATCCCGCTTATCGGGAAACACTACGAGCTTGTCAAGCCCGAAGACCTTGAACAGGATATTGACGAAGCCGTGGAATCCTTGATTGATATCAACGAAGGGCTGGGCTATCTTGCAGGCCATGGGGTTCCGAAACTCTCGCCGAGCTTTGTCCCGGAATCCATGCAAAACCAACAAGAAACCTTGTCGACCTTTCACGATCTGGCATCAGCGAACTACACGATCAAAGAAGTGGATCTGGAAAAAGATGGCATTCCCCGTGATATAAAGTGTATGTTGGTTGTCGGGCCTACCGAGCCCTTTACCGATTACGAACTCTTTGAGTTGGATCAGTTCCTGATGCGGGGAGGAAACCTGGCCCTGTTTGTGGACGCCTTCAAGGAGGTCGCACCACCCAACCAGCAACCATTTGCGATGAGTCGTACCCCGTCTTTCATTCCGTTGAGCACCGGACTGGAGAAATTGCTCAAACATTGGGGGCTGACGATCAAAAAATCTTTCGTGATGGATGAGAATTGCTACAAGCAGGAGGTGCCGGCACGATTTGGCGGTGGTGAGCGGCCCATATACTTTGCGCCGATTATTAAGAACAAGTTTATCAATAAGGACCTGGACTTCATGCACAATATCAAGGGGCTGGTTGCCATCAAGGCCTCTCCGCTTGAAGTGGACAGCGAGATATTGAAAAAGAACGGATTGACGGCTCGCAGTGTCTTTTCCTCATCGGAAAAGTCCTGGGAGATGAAGGGGCGCATCAATCTTAACCCCATGTTTATCAGGCCGCCCGCCTCCAACGACGAAAAGGGCAGCCTCGCACTGGCCTACGTCCTGGAAGGAACCTTTCCCAGCGCTTTTGCCGGAAAGCCCATTCCGGAAAAAAAGGCGAAGAAAGACGACAAGAACGACAAAGCAGCAAGTACCGCCAAGACCGGCGAGAACGCCGAAAAAGACCTTTCCAAAATCAAAGGAGAGGGCGAAGTTTTGTCTAAAGGACAGTCGGCAAAAATCTTTGTTATGGCATCATCTGAAATGCTCAAGGACAACATGTTGGACGAACAGGGAAGGACCCCGAACGCGATGTTCATCATGAATGTCCTGGATTTTCTTAACGGGCGGGAGGATATCGCGGTGATGCGTAGCAAGCAGCACCGTTTTAATCCCCTGGACGAAACCTCCGCAGCGGTAAAGACCCTGGTCAAGACCTTTAACATCGTCGGGCTTCCGGTGCTGGTCGTCCTGTTCGGCCTTCTGGTATGGTTCAGGCGGCATCAACGCAAAAGACAGATACAATTGATGTTTCAACAGTAGCACTTCACAAGAGGTCCATTATGGCGAACAGGTTTAAAAAAGAATACCTTGTACTCCTCGTGGTTATTATTGCCTTATCCTTGTATCTGACATTTCGCAACCGTGACAGGACGCACTATCGCCTGCCTTCCTTGGCGGCGTTGGATCAGAAAAAAATATCCAAGATTGAGATGACACACGCGGGCGATACCATTATCTTGAAGAAACAAGATGACCGTTGGCACATCATGCCGCAAGGATATCCGGCCAACGATGACGCTGTGAACAACATGCTCGACGCCATTGAAGACATGGTGCTTACCGCCCTGGTTTCTTCATCCAAAAGCTACGAACGCTATGACCTGGACGCGGACAAGAAAATTTCCGTCAAGGTCTGGGCTGGCGATAAACTGGCCCGGGAGTTTGATGTCGGAAAGGCCGCTCCGTCGTTCCGACACACTTTTGTAAAAATAGCCCATGATGCAAAGGTCTATCATGCCAGAGGCAACTTCAGGAGCCGTTTCGATCAGACCGTAGAAAAGCTTCGAGACAAGACGGTATTGTCGTTTAACCGCGATGACATTCATGAAGTCCGCATCACCAAAGGGAAGACAACCCTGCTGCTCGCAAAAAAAGAAGCGCCTGCCGAGGTAAAACCCGACCAAGAGGCTGACTCTGAAAAAGCCTCTTCCACGAAGACCGAACTGGCGGGGTGGCAGACGCCTGAGGGTAAAGAGGCGGATGAGACCAAGCTCAAGACCTGGCTGGGCACCTTGTCTCACCTGCGCTGCGACATGTACCTGGACGATCTCAAAAAAGACAACCTCAAAGATCCGATCTACTCGGTACAACTCAAAGGCATCGAGCCGTACACCTTGTCGATCTTTGACAAAAAGGACAAAACCGCCAGGGAATATCCGGCGGTTTCTTCCGCCAACGACTATCCTTTCTTGTTGCGGCAGTGGCAGGTGGACAACATCATGAAATCCCCTGATGACCTTGTTAAAAAGGAAAGGGGTGAGGGATCGAAAAAAGGCGGCGCCACGAATCCACCGCAAGAATCTGGCCCCAAGGATCCTTCTGAGCAATGACCACGCAGTATTGGAAACCCCAGTCAAGAAGTGAGAGCTTTGCACAACCTATACTCGGCAGTCGGGTCGTCTTCCCTCAAGGAAATATGATCCAGGACAAGCCCGCTTGAGGCGGGTCTGCCTCAGGCGGACATATCGCCTTTCGGAAAAACCACCCGACTGCCGAGCGGCTTGGGGCGCACAAATGTCTTCCTGAAAGCGTGAGCAACGAGTTTTGAAAAGGTCTCGAGGTGCAATTTGATCGGAACCGTCGTTAATACGGCTACGGTGCTGTGCGGGAGTTTTATCGGCCTGACAGCAGGCAAACATCTGCCTGAACGCATCAAAGACATCATGATGCAGGCCCTGGGGTTGTCTGTGATCTTGATCGGCCTTCAGATGGCACTCTCCGGAAACCGGGTGCTTCTGACGATTGGATCTCTGCTGCTGGGTGGGATTACCGGAGAAATCCTCGGTATTGAAAAGAGCCTGGAACACCTGGCGAATCGTCTCAAAAAGCTTCTTCGTTCTGACTCAAGCACCTTTGTGGATGGCTTCGTTTCTGCGTCTTTGCTCTATCTGGTAGGTGCCATGACCATCGTGGGCACCATTCAGGACGGCACCGCCCACGACCCAGGTACCCTGTACGTCAAATCCTTGCTGGATGGTGTTGCCTCCATTGCACTGGCATCCTCTCTGGGGGTGGGGGTGGCGTTTTCAGCCATCTCAGTCCTGGTCGTCCAGGGCGCGCTCACCCTGGCGGCGGCGCGTCTGAGTTTTCTTCAAGGCCCTGAGGTCCTTAACGCCGTCACCTCGACCGGCGGCCTGCTCATTCTCGGGATCGGAATTACATTGCTTCAGATCAAAAAAATTCGCACCGGGAATTTATTACCGGCTCTGGTCTATGCAATTGCTGGTGCCCTGCTTCTATAACCCGAATGTAAGCCCTCTTAAAAAACTATGGAATGAAAGGCCTTAATTCCCAACCCGAACGAGCCGGAACCAAAAAACGTGTATTGTTCTCAATGCATGATCCACAATTCGAGGACTTTCCCGTAACAAAAGTTCCAGGAGAGCAAAGGCCAAGCGTGTGACTTTTTCTGCAAGCTGTGCTATTGGGATATCGTCGGTCAAGATAAATGAGGTAGCCCTTTCTGGAGGTTTCGCTAATGTGGTTGCATCTTGTCATCGCCGGTGCCGTGATGGCTCTGGTCGTGGGCATCTGGTTTGCCGTGTATTACTGGCTTACGCCTCATCTGGAAAGTCCTGACGGCAAGGCCCGTGTGCTGGGCACCTGTGGGGATACCATGGAGCTTTGTTTAAAGTTTTCAAACGGCCGGGTGGTCAAAACCTCACACTGGACCAATGGTTGTGTCTTTAGTATGAACTGCCTGGCTTCCGCAGCGAGTCAGGCTGAAGGCAAAACACCGGAACAAATACTCGACATCAGCCCAGAGACCATACGGGACGCCATCGGTGGGCTTCCATCGGATCATATGCACTGTGCGACTCTGGCCGTGGACACCTTGCATGAAGCCGTTAATGACTATATGAAAAAATCCATGGCCAGCTCATGCCGCCGATTCGATAAAGGTTCTTTCTCATCTCATCCAGCACCTCGCGTACCTTCTGGGCCAGAGAAGCAACTGAAAACGGTTTCCGCATAAAGGGCAACCCTATGTTCACGATTCACGGTTCACCAGCACGCGTAACATCCTCCCCCTCGGTCCCCCTTTAAAAGGGGGAAGATAAGAGGAAAGAAACCATTCTGGTGGGCGCAGCCCACCCTACGACTTTTTGCGTCCCGCGCGTTGTCTGCCGTGATATTCCCGCCTCGATTTACGGCGCCCCCCTGACCTGTGCGCTGTTCACCATCCACCATTCACCGTTCACTGTTCACCATTCACTGTTCACCGTTACAGGTTGACACCGCCGCAGCCATCTTTTACGCTACTTAAAAAAGGATCTTTGCTATGAAGAAAATCCTGCTGCACATCTGTTGCGCGCCGTGTGCCATTTATCCGCTCAAGGTTCTTCGGGGTGAAGGTTTTGAGGTCATGGGCTTTTTCTACCGGCGCAACATCCATCCCTATCAGGAATGCCTGCGTCGCGAAAATGCGCTTAAGGCTTATGCAGAACAAGAAGGTATCACTGTCATCTATCAGGATGGCTACGACATGGAAGGCTTTCTTCAAAACGTGGTTTTTCGCGAGGAAAGCCGCTGTTCTTTTTGTTACCATGATCGCCTGAAGGCCACGGCCGTCATTGCCAGGCGGGGCAAGTTCGATGCCTTTTCCTCCACATTGTTGCAGAGCAAGTTCCAGCAACACGACCTGATCAAGGCCATGGGAGAAGATCTTGGGAAATCTTACGGCGTACCGTTTTTTTATCGGGACTTTCGACAAGGTTGGAAGGAGGGCATCCAGGCATCCAGGCGCCTCAATCTGTACCGCCAGCAATACTGTGGATGTATCTACAGCGAAAAGGAACGCTTTTACGGCGAGGACCGGCTCTAGGTCCGTTTAGGGCCCGATGCCGGCATAAAGATTCATCCGTCAACGACCGCGAGACCGCGCTAAACCCGGTCCACCCGTTCTTTGAGTTCTTTTCCGCACTTGAAAAAGGGTAATTTCTTGGGGGCCACGTATACGGCCTCCTTGGTCTTGGGGTTGCGGCCCGTATACGCCTTGTACTGCTTGACGTACATGCTGCAGAATCCCCGGATCTCGACCCGTTCGCCCCTTGCCAGCGCCCCGGCCATTTCATCGAAAAACAGGTCTACCGTCTTGGCTGCTTTGGCCTTGCTGAGCCCGTTTTCTTTGGCCAGCATTTCAACCAGATCCGATTTGTTCATGACACCCCCGAAAAATTGATATTATATCACAAAGATACAAGAGATTATCGCAAATGTCAAGAAACGGATGTCTCAAAGCGCTCGAAAATTTATCCCAGGGTTTAGATAGAAGACCAGTCCGTATCCTTGACAAAGGCCGCGAGTTGCGTGACGTTATTCATGAGTATCCCCAATGCCTCCTGCGCATCACCAAGGTCGTTTTCCCGGCCCATTTGCTCAAGGCGAAAGGCCGCTTGCGCAAGACGGTCCGCGCTCAGGTTTGCGGCCGCCCCTTTCAGGCTGTGTGCTGTTTCCCGGAGTCCGTCACTGTCGCCCTTCTCGATAGCGGTTTTCAGGGCCTCGACCTGAGCCGGCATACCCTCCAGAAATTTTTCCAGCATCGTCTCTAAAAAAGAGCTGTCCCCCATGGCCCGCTGAACGGCCTTGGTTAGATCGATTGGGGCCTCTTTTGTGGAGTCAGAAACCATTTGAACTGCCTCCTTCGTTTGTATCTTTCAAAATCGGCCTGCTTCCCAGTTGGCGCTCAATGGCTTTCAGGAGCACCTCCGGGTCGACCGGTTTGGACACATAATCGTTCATCCCATGATCCAGGCAACGTTGGCGGTCTTCTTTCATGGCATGGGCGGTCATGGCAATGATGGGAATGTCATGGCGTTTGACGGACGAGTGAGGATCCCTGATCGTCTGTGTCGCCTCGAATCCATCCATTTCCGGCATCTGCACGTCCATAAGGACCAGATCATAAGAAACCGCCTCAAGCGCCTTGATTGCCTCCTTGCCGTTGGATACGGCGTCCGCACGATAGCCAAGTTTTTCCAGGATGTGGACCGCTACCTGTTGATTCACTGGATTGTCCTCGGCAAGCAGAATGCGCACGTTGTGCCGCCGATCTTCGGCAATGGTGTGCCGGGTGATCATTCTGGTGGAGGTCGGGCCTGCAAGGTGCTCTTCGGAGCCAGCCACCGCGGCCAGACAGTTGTACAGATTCCAGCGCTTAACGGGTTTTGTAAGGTACCCAGAAAAGCCGATCGCCCTCAACCGGGCCACATCACCCCGAAGCCCCGCGGAAGTAAGCATGACCAAGCGAGTGTCTTTTAAAACCGGGTCATCTTTGATGGTACGTCCCAGCATCTCTCCATCCATCTCAGGCATTTGCATATCCAAAATGGCAATCGTAAAGGGGTTGCCTTCTCTGCGGGCCCGTTTAAGCTTGTCCAGGGCCTGTTTTCCACCCGGGGCTTCATCAAAACGGCACTTCCAGAATGTCAACAGTTCCCGGAGCACAAACCGGTTCGTTTCGTTGTCATCCACCACCAGAATATGCTCTTTTTGGAGCCCTTCAGGACCCCACACCGGTCTGCAACGCTTTTGAGGGAGCTGTTTTTCAAACACTACGGTAAACCAGAAGGTGGCGCCCTTGCCTTCCTCGCTTTCCACTCCGATGCGTCCTCCCATCAGCTCGCACAACCGCTTGGAAATAGCCAGCCCCAGCCCCGTGCCGCCATACCTACGGGCGTGCGATCCGTCCACCTGGGAAAAGGACTGAAACAGCCGGTCCCCACGCTCCTTGGGTATCCCGATCCCCGTATCAGAGACTCTGAAGCGCACCGTGGCCCAGGTGTCGTCCTCAGTCTCCAGATCTGCCCGGATAACTACCTCGCCCTCCTGTGTAAACTTGATGGCATTTCCCACCAGGTTTACCAGGATCTGCCGCAGCCGGCCGGGATCACCTCGCACAAACGAAGGCACCCGATGATCGATCATACACATCAGCTCTAGGCCTTTTGACTGCGCGCTAAGCGACAAGGTGTCCGCCACGTCTTCCAGGGTTGTCCTGAGATCAAAGTCGATAACCTCAAGTTCCATCCGGCCCGCCTCGATCTTGGAAAAGTCCAGGATCTCGTTGATAATCGACAACAGGGATTCTCCGCTCTTTCGGACCACATCTGCATACTGGCGTTGCTCGGGAGTAAGTTCGGTATCCATCAATAAACTGGTCATTCCGATCACCCCGTTCATCGGGGTTCGGATCTCGTGACTCATATTGGCCAGAAACTCGCTCTTGGCCCGGGTGGCGGCCTCTGCGGCCTCCTTGGCTTCTCGCAGTTCTCGTTCCGTGTGCTTGAGGCGACTGATATCGATAAAGCTATCTACCACATGCTTTTTCCCGTCTATTGTAACCAATGATACGGTTTTAAGGATCGGCAGCTCTTCGCCCCTGGAATTGATCAATACACGCTCGCAGTTATCCACGGCCTGGCCGAGGTCCGTGATCGGGCATTTGCCCACTTCGGCCGGACAGATAAACTTGTGGCATATATGGCCGACAATACGGTCTTTGGGTGCCCCGAACATTCTAGCGGCAGTGGGATTCACATCCACGATCTTATGGGTGTCGGCATCAATCAGCACGATCCCGGCTTGGACAGACTCCAGGATTGTCTTGAGTCGCCGTTCACTTTCCTGAAGCTGCTGGCGGGCGCGTTTTTGCTCGTCAATGTCAATGGCCATCTCAAAGCGGACCATGCGTCCGTTTGGCCAGCGAATCGCCCGATCAAAGCACCGGTACCACCGGTGATTTCTTTTGTTTTCAAATTCCCAGACATGAGTTTTGCCCGTGTTTTCGCTGAAAATTCGATCGTTTGTGCAAAATTCGCACGGGTGATCAAGCCCCTGGAAGACCTTGTAACATTTCTGTCCGAGCGCATCACCCCACACCTTTTTGACCGGCCCGTTTATGTAGAGCAATTCGTATGTCTCCGGGTCCGCCACGTACACGACCTCATCCATGCCGTCCAAGATGGACAAGAACTGCTTTCGCTCCGCCTGCAATTCGTCTTCCATCATCATACGGGTGGTGATTTCCGCGGCTACACTTTCGATCATCTGATTGGTGACTGCTTTGAGGGCCTCCAGAAGTTCAACCTGCGACATCCCGGTGATCCGGGCGCCCCAGTCCCCTTTCGACACCCTGGCCAGGGTGTCGAAGTGCTCCGCAAGCCCGATCGCAAATTCATGAGAGAGGTTTACGATCTCAGAAAGGCCTTCTGCTGTCTTATTGACCATGTGCTTTAGAGCCCGCACCGCATGAATTCGAGACGATTCAGAGACCCTCACGTCCGGGTTTCCTGTAGCAATCTCCTTGAGGCCCTCAAGGGCCTCCGCAACCCCGGAACTGAGTTCCGCGCTCAGGGCGTGAAACCGTTCCTCGCTCCTTTTGAGTGCGTGCTCATTAACCTTTTGCGCATTAATGTCCCGAACCACATGGACACTTCCTGCGATACGGCCCCGACCGTCTCGCAGGGGTGATACCTCCACCAGAACCCACCCGTCCCCGATGCGCGGCTCGCGCGTTTCTGCCCGATGCGTCTTTCCGTCTTGAAGCAATCGGTCGTAGGGACAAAACGCGGGCGGTCTCGTGGTCCCGTGGACCAGTTCATAGCAGGGCCGTCCAAGGGCCTCTTCAGCAGGCACCCCGAGGGACCGGGCCATGGCCTGATTGATTCGCTGAATCCTGTGGTTCACATCCAGTACCATGATCCCGTCAATCATGGCGTCAAGGACCTGTTGGTCCATACCCCGAAGGTCTGGATCCGAATGGCAACGTTTTTTCGTCTGGCCTGTTTTTGGGTTCATGGGTGAATCAATGTTGGAACCGGTGATGATTTGGCTTCAGGGGGCAAAACTGCACGAACTGTGCCACCATGACAATATTGGTTGACGACCTTGAACTGGTTGAAATCAAAAGTCTTTCGACGAAATAGGCCGGCAAAAAAAGTGGGTTTGAGGCCTTGATTGAGCAACTAAAGCGTCATGATTCTGACGTTCGGCCCTGTGGCCAAGCACCGAAGGCCTGACCGCTATTACAAGACCCAATCATTTCCCCATTTTTGCCAACAACTGGAATAAGTTTTCTCAGTTTATATAACTTTTATTTCCCTTTTTAGGCTTTCTCGGTTTTCATAAAAAATTAATTTGTTGATATTACAATATATTACTGTCTATCGCTCTTCTGGCACACTGCTTGATACATTGGGGTATCGAGCGCATGCGCCCAATACGAGCCACACGACAAGGGATAGCGAATATCCCATATCAAGGTGTTGTTGTCGAATCCCGCAACGACGTGGCGGATTGGAGCGCAATTGGTATGCCCACGATACTTGGAATTTACATCTTCTTCTGGCTGATTCTTTCCGGGATCAACCTGTGGTGGTGGTAGGAGTCAGAACAAACAAGCCCAGATCCGGGCGATCGTAGATCAAAGCGTCTCGGACAACCCCTCAGGGAGAGCGGTGCCCAGTTGTGTAACACCACACAGAGCATGGAAAGCGCCGAGCCTCGTAGAGCGGTATTTTAATCCCGCCATCAAGGGCATACCTTCCCACGCCCTCAACGCTGTGGGACAACGGAGGAACCTGGATGGGGTTTTTGAGGATTTACAATTCTACATCAAAGAATTTACTTATTGCATTGATTCGTAAAACTTTTCTTGTCTAACGCTTCTCACCCTTACAGGCCTTCCACGCCCTGTCCAATTCTCTATCGGACGCTGTTTCCACGGTTTGGCCCTGTTCACGCAACCCCTGCACAACACACCGGCATGTGTGGATAAACCGCCCTGTGGACCGGCGCAAGGCCGTCTCCGAATGTACACCGCCCTGTCGGCCCAACTCCACCACGGCCAGGAGCAGGTCGCCCAAGGCCTTTTCGCATATCTCATCCTGACCGCACGTTAAGGCCCTGCTGAACTCTGCCAGCCTCTCTTCGATCTCAAACACCGTACCCTTTGCATCGTAATGCGCCAGACCCTCCGTTGCAGCCCGTTCCTTCACCCGGTAGGCCCGCATCAAGGCCGGCAGACTTGCAGGCACTGCATCCAGATGCAAGGCTGGGTCTTGACCCTGTTGGGACGCTTCGGCCGCCTTGACCGCACGCCATTGGGCCCTAACGTCAGCCACGGAGTCCACCCGGGCTTCGCCAAACACATGGGGATGGCGACGAATCATCTTTTCCACGATTCCGCGCACCACATCGTCCAGGCAAAATTTCCCTCTCTCCTCATAAAGGGCGGCCAGAAACGCGATGTGAAACAGCAAATCTCCCAATTCCGAACAGACCTCTTTCGGGCTCCCCCGTTCCAGCGCATCAAGCACTTCATAGGCCTCTTCCAGGAGGTAGTCCTTGATTTTTTCCGGGGTCTGGGCACGATCCCAGGGACAACCCCGATCACTGCGCAGAGTCTTGACCAACTCGGCCAAACGATCAAACCAGGTATCGGCCCTTAGAGCTTTTTCCAAGTTTCCTTCAATGCCTTAATATTATTGTTGAATTTGTTTTTTAGCTCCGGCGGGACAGCGGCCGCCAGCTTTTCGGAAGCCCCGCTGATCAGCGGGGCGATTCGGGAATGGGTCATCACGGAAGCGTTCTTGGGAAGAAAGGCTGTCAAGCCGACCAGCAGAACAGACACAATGAGTACCGCTTTGACCATCGCAAAAGTCCCGCCCAACACACGGTCCGCCCAACCCAGAGCCGCGGCCTTGAACAGGTGTCTGAGCACCACGCCCAAAAATCCAATGATCAGGTAAATTGAAACGAAGGCAGCAAAAAAAGCGATGATATACCGGTAGGCTGGGCTTGAGACGAATCCGTTCAACCAGGTGGCCAGCTTTGGATAGGTGCTATAAGCCCCGTAGAACCCAACCAGAACCCCTGCGATGGA
>JAFDGP010000229.1 GCA_019309245.1 Deltaproteobacteria bacterium
CTCCCGGGGCTCGCCAAGACAACCGCGGTCAAAACACTGGCCGCAGCCATCAAGACCCGCTTTCATCGGATCCAGTTCACCCCGGACCTGTTGCCGGCCGACATCCTGGGCACCCAGATCTACCGGCCGGACAGAGGCTCCTTTGAAATCAAAAAGGGGCCGATCTTTCATAACATCATCCTGGCCGACGAGATCAATCGCGCCCCTGCTAAGGTCCAGAGCGCGCTTCTGGAGGCCATGCAGGAACGGCAGGTTACCATAGGCGAGACGACCTTTGCCCTGGACCGCCCGTTTCTGGTACTGGCCACCCAGAACCCCATCGAACAAGAAGGCACCTATCCGCTTCCCGAAGCCCAGGTGGATCGTTTCATGCTCAAGATCAAGGTGGACTATCCATCGGCGGAAGAAGAAAAACAGATCATCACCAGGGCGGACAAACGCATCGATGAAGAGGTGAACGGGGTGGCAGCGGTGGATCAGATAGAATCCGCCCGAAAGATTACACGCTCCATTCATATGGAAGAAAAGATCATGGACTACATCGTTCGCATTTCGAGGGCCACCCGCAACCCCGAGGAATTCGGGCTGCCCCTGGGACCGATGATCACTTACGGCGCCTCTCCCAGGGCGTCCATCTGGCTGGCCCTGGCCTCCAGGGCGCATGCCTTTTTGAGCGGCCGCGGATACGTCACCCCGCAGGATGTCAAGTCCATGGCCCCCGACGTGCTCCGGCATCGCCTCATTTTAAGCTATGAGGCGGAGGCGGAAGGAAAAACGGCAGACGATCTCATCGCGACACTCCTGGAACGCATTGAGGTCCCCTAAATGCTACCTGAAGCACTCCTGAAAAAAATTCAAACATTTCATTTCCACACCAAACGGCTAGCCGATGACCTGTTTGCGGGACAGTATGAAAGCGCCTTCAAGGGCCGGGGAATGGAGTTTGCCGAGGTGCGTGAATATCAGCCCGGCGACGACATCCGGACCATCGACTGGAATGTGTCCGCCCGTTTCGGACGGCCCTTTGTGAAGGTCTTTCACGAAGAACGGGAGTTGACTGTCATGCTGATCCTGGATTTGTCGGGATCCAATCTCTTTGGAACACGCAAGAAGTTCAAACGGGAATTGCTGGCGGAAGTCGCTGGCATGCTCGCCTTTCTGGCGATTCGGACCAATGACAAGGTCGGGGCGATTCTGTTCAGTTCGCAGGTGGAAAAGTACATCCCTCCCAAGAAGGGACCATCGCACGTGTGGAGGTTGATCAAGGAAATCTTCACCTACGAACCGGAAAATCTCACCACAAATCTGGAGGTCGCTCTGTCTTTTCTGAACCGCGTCACCAGGCGCCATGCCATTGTCTTTCTGATCACCGACGGCCTGGATACCCACTTTGAAAGGCCTCTCAGGTTAACCGCGAAAAAGCACGATCTGACGATTATCCGGATATCGGATCCGGCTGAAGACCGCCTTCCCCGAATCGGTCCGATGACCCTGAAGGATCCGGAAACCGGAGAGCTGGCCCTGATCAACACGGCAAACAAGGCGGTTCAAACCCGCTGGCATGCGTATCGAGAACAACACGTCGCCGCCCTGGCGGACATGGCCAAAAGGGCGGGCATCGACTTGGTGGACATCCGAACGGACGGTCCCGTGGTGCAACCCCTTATCCGGCTTTTCAACATGCGCAGGAAGCGACTGTAACGCTTACTTGCCGGAAGAAACGCCATGAGGCATTTACCCCAGACATTACGGCTGTCGGTGCTGAGCTTGTTCCTGGCCCTGACCGGCCCGGCGACACTCCCGGCGGGCACCGTCCAGAGCCGGGCGGAAAAGGCCCCGACCGACGACATCAAGCTAACGGCCCGTTTTGACCGGACCTCGGTCGCGGTCGGGGACCTGGTCACCCTCACCCTGCGCTACGCATTGCCGCAAGGAGCCATACTGCCCGAAAACACCTCCATCAAGGGGCTTGAATCTCTGACTGTAGTCAAACGCACGCAGAGTCCGGAAACCATTGTCGTCACGGTGCTCGCGGATAAGCTGGGCACTTTAACCACCGGGCCGATCGCTGTGGGCTATGTGGATAAAGAGGGGAAACACCAGACGCTTGCCGCCGACCCGGTCTCGATCACGGTGTCGTCCGTGGTTCAGACGGACACGACCGGAAACACACTGAAACCAATCAAGGGCATCATCGCCACCCGCCCCATATGGCGGTCGTACTGGCCGTGGGCGTTGGGTGTATCAGGGATGATCATCATAATCGCCGGCGTCGTCTGGTGGTCCCGCAAAGGGCGGATACAGCCCCTGACCCCCGATAAGATCGACCCGCCGCATCTTGTGGCCGAACGGGAGATCGAACGCCTCCTGGCCGGGCGTCTGTTTGAAAAAGGACAGGTCAAGGCCTTTTATTTTTCTTTTTCTGAAATTCTCAGGAGATATTTGGGCGCCATTCGAGGATTTCCGGCAGTGGAATTAACGACCGAAGAAATCGTCCGCCGCGTTCACCACGACGACGACCAGGCGGTGCTGGCATTATTGCGAGCGGCTGATCTTGTGAAGTTCGCCGATTACGTTCCGCCCCCGGCGCGACAACAAGAGCAGGTGGACCAGGCCCTGGACTATATTCGGCGGACCGCACCGGCCCCGGAAACGCAAGCGTCGGCACCCGATGCTTCAACCACGGGGAGGGCGACCCCATGATGTTTCGGTTCGCCTATCCTGTTGTTCTTTTTGCGCTGGTGGCGCCGGCAGTCTGGCTCGTCGTGGCTCTGCGAAGAAAACCGCCGGCCGTGACCTATTCCATGACGAGCGCGCTTTGTCGTGTGGCCGGAGGGCGTGGACTGGCCCGACACAAGATCCCCCTGGCCTTGCGCACAGGATGCCTGGTCCTGCTGGTGCTGTCTGCCGCCAGGCCCCAGCTTTATAATGTTTCCCATGAAATCCGGTCTCGTGGAGTAGACATCGTACTGTGTCTGGACACCTCGGGGTCCATGCGCGCGCTGGACTTCCAGATCGACGGCAAGCCCGTCACCCGTCTGGCTGCGGTCAAGAAAGTCGTGGTGGACTTCATCAAAAAAAGGCCCATGGACAGGATCGGGCTGGTGGTTTTCGGGCAGGCGGCCTTTACCCAGTCGCCCCTCACGCTGGACAAGGGGCTTCTGTTGAACCTCGTCAACCATATGGAAATCGGCATGGCCGGCGATCAGACCGCCATCGGCTCGGCCATTGCCGTGGCCGGCAAACGGCTCAAGGATCTCAAAGCAAAATCAAAGATCCTCATTCTGCTCACCGACGGTCGCCACAATGCTGGAGAAATTTCCCCGGAAGAAGCCGCGCAAGCGGCACATGCTCTGGGCATCAGGATCTACACGATCGGCGTGGGGGGAAAAGGTCCAGCCCCGTTTCAGGTGCAGACGGTCTTCGGCCCAAGGATCGTTCGCCAACAGGTGGGCCTGGATGAAAAGACGCTCGAAAAGATCGCACGCATCGGCGACGGACGTTACTTCAGGGCTTCCGACAGCGGGGAGTTGTCTGAGGTGTATGATATCATCGACCGGGCGGAAAAAACCGAGGTCAAGCTCAAGGAATTTTTCCATTTCCGGGAGCTCTATGCCTATTTTCTGGTTCCAGCGCTGATCTTGTGCATCCTCGAAGTCGCGTTGAGAGAAACGGTATTGCGGGTGATACCATGAGGCTGGCACATCTTTGGATACTCCATTTTCTCTGGCTCATCCCAGCACTCGGCGTGGGGTTGATCATCTCCACCCGAAAACGCAACAAGGCCCTGGCCGCCTTTGCAGACACGGACCTGCTGCCACGCCTGACCGGGCCGAAGCAACCCCGAAAGGTCCTGCTCAAGGGACTGCTCTTTCTAGGCGCCCTGGCGTTCATGCTCGTCGCACTGGCCGGACCACAATGGGGCAGCCACTATCAGGAGGTCCACCGCAAGGGCGTGGATATCATGCTGGTGGTGGACGTCTCACGGAGCATGCTCGTACAGGACATCAAGCCCAGCCGGTTGGAACGGGCCAGAAGGGAAATTGTGGATTTTCTCAAGGTCGTTGAAGGCAACCGGGTGGGTCTGGTCGCCTTTTCCGGAGCCGCTTTTGTTCAGTGTCCGCTCACTCTTGACTATGCAGCGCTTGAAATGTTTTTAAATGCCCTGCGTCCGGAGCTGATCCCGGTACCCGGAACAGACCTGGGCGCGGCTATTGAGACGGGGCTGTCTTGCTTTGACTTTAAGTCGGATACGGACAGGGTGATGGTTCTGATCACCGATGGAGAAGACAACGAAGAGAAGGGCCGTCAAGCTGCACAAGAAGCCTACCGCCACGGAGTCAGGATCTTCGTCTTCGGTATCGGGGATCCCTCCGGAGGCCCGATACCCGCCTCCGACCGATTCTGTCAAAGCTTGACGAACAGGGCCTCAAGGAAATCGCCTCCGAGTCCGGGGGGACCTATGTGCGATCTGTGGCAGGCGATCTGGACCTGGACATGCTTTACTTTGACGGCATCAGGTCCGTGACTCAGGCCCGCACGTTAAAAAGCGGCAAAATCAAAGTCTATGAGGAACGCTTTGCTCTGTTTTTGGGTGTGGCCGCGTTGCTGTTGTTCGTTGAAGGGTTGATCGGAGAGCAAGGAAGCCCCGGCCGTCGGCTCCTTGTTTGGTGGGCAATAGCCCTGCTTCTTAGCTCAACACCGGTTCGAGCCGGAGAACATCCTGATGACCTCTATCGTGAGGGCCGCTTTGCAGAAGCCGAAAAGGCCTATGCCAGGGCGGACATGGACCGTCCCAGGGATGTGCGTTTTCGCTATAACAGGGGCTGTGCCGCCTATCGAAATGGCGATTATCAGGCTGCCGGCGCAGCCTTTTCCAGTGTGTTAAGAAGAACCAAGGACCCTCGGCTGTGTTTCAGGGCCACGTACAACCTGGGAAACACCGCCTTTAAACAGGGCGATTTCGCCGCAGCAGCAGATTACTATCGACAGGCCATCGTAACCAATCCCGAGGACCATGACGCAAAGGTCAACCTGGAACTCGCCTTAAGGGCCCTGGGAAAACAAAAAGCCCAACAAAACCAGCGACCAGGTGGCAGCAAAAATCAGAATCAGGAAAGAGACAAGGCTAATGCGGATGCGCAACAAAAAGGAGCGTCGTTAAAACAGGATCAACAGGGCGAAAAGGCCCGAAATAACTCGGATCGGTCCGCCAGGACCTCTCCTCAGCAAAAAGAAGGCAAGCACCCCGGGGAAAATGAAAAGGCCCCCGCACCCGAAAAACAGGGCTCTGCCCAAAAGGACCAGACATCAGTGTCGAAAGGCAATAAACAACAGAACCACCAGGGACAACCCAAGCCGCAGGAGGGTCCTCTGGGACAACTCGGGGCGGCCGGCGGGCAAGGCTTCGAACCGGAGCGCAATGCAGATCAAAACGCTCCGGCTGTCTCGATTGACCGCAAAAAGGCCGAAGCCCTGCTGGACAATGTGAAGGAGGACCGCTCTCGGTTTCTCCGCTTTCAGGCATCCAATGGAAAAAGATCGGCTGTGACGTCCGGAAAAGACTGGTAGAAATTGAGGGATTTCTTGAAATCCAAAAAATATGGGGCATGGCATCTTCTCGTAGAAATATAACGACCTCCTTAATGCTCGTGCTGTACTCTCTGTTAGTCCCAAGCACGGGCTATGCAGGGATATCCGTCTCGCTCACGCTGGACAGGGCCCAAGCCACAACCGCTGATTCCGTTACCCTGGTGGTCAGCGTCTCCGGGGCCCGGAAGAGCGATGTGGAGCCTGCCATCAAAAATCTTTCAAATTTTTATGTATCCTCCGGCGGCACGGCAAGCCGTATTCAAATCATCAACGGCCGCATGGATGCGGCTGTGGACTTTACTTATTTCCTTCAGCCCAAACGCACCGGCGCCTTTACAATCGGGCCCGCCACAGTGGTTCTGGACGGACGCACTTATACCAGCAACACGGTTGCACTTCGGGTCAGCCGACAGAATGACTCCCGGCAACAGGACAAGGGCCCTGTCTTCCTGGAGACCTCCCTTTCTTCGCACAAGGCCTATGTCGAACAACAGGTTATTTACACATTGAGGCTGTTCCGCCGGGTCAAGGTCTCCGATATCTCGCTCAATCTGCCTGACACCGAAGGCCTGACCTTCAAAAAACTTGGGGAGGCCTCGGGATACCGGAGTATGCGTCAGGGACGGCTTTATCAGGTACTGGAAGTACGTTATGCGGTCATTCCCACCCGGCCCGGCGAAAAAGTGGTTGGGCCGACCACCATGGCCATGACCGTCTATGAACCGACAAGCCGAAGACACCGCAGTCTTTTCGGGGATCCTTTTTTTGATGATCCTTTTTTTTCGATGTCAACGGGACGGCCGATTACCGTATCGGGTGAGCCCTTGAAGCTTGAGGTGCGCCCCTTGCCTGCCGCCGGAAGACCTGATGATTTCAGCGGCCTGGTGGGCACGTTTCGAATCAACGCCACATTGGCGCCATTGGAAGTCAAGGCAGGAGAATCCGCAACGCTTACCGTTCGGGTAAGCGGGAACGGCAACGTGAGTCGCATTCCGAATCTTCATCTTCCGGAAACGCCCGACCTTAAGGTATACGCCGATGAACCGGTGCTTGAAGTCAAGCCGGATAAAGATGGCATGGGGGGCTCAAAGACCATGAAATGGGCGCTGGTGCCTGAAAAGGCCGGGACGTATCAGATCGCCTCCCTCGGATTAAGCTTCTTTGATACCGCAAGCGAGTCATACCGGCGGCTCAAGACTGTCTCGTTTTCACTTTCGGTGCGACCGGGAGCGGAAAAGCCCGAGCGCCAGCCTGTAAAGACGTGCCTATCCATACTTCCGTGTCCGGGTTGCATCCGGCCGGGCAAATGCCCCCTGAGGGTCGCGCGCTGTGGGCGATTTTATTGGGGCCCTGGTTGTTGTACGGCCTCGGCTTTCTCGGGGTTCGATTCGGAAAGCGGTCTCGAAACACACAAGCTGCCGCGCGGGCTAAAAAAGCGGCGCGGGTGCTGATCAAGCAAAGCCGGCGTGATGAGCTTACGGCAAGCGATTTCCTGCAGGCCGCCAGACAATATGTCAATGACCGGTTCGGTCTGGCCCTCGGCTCGCTCACCGCGCACGAGGCGGCACAGATTCTCATATCTCGCGGAGTAAGCCGTGATACGGCCGATGGGTTCAAAGGGCTTTTGCAAGACGCAGAAGACGCCATCTATACAGGCAAGGGCGGACAGCGCTTCGAGGCTTCGGCTCAGGTCGCTATGGTCGTAAACGCGCTGGAAAAGGAGATCCGGTGACCAGGCGCCACTTGAAAATCTCTACAGTATGGCTCATGCCGCTGCTCCTGGCCTTTTCCTC
>JAFDGP010000230.1 GCA_019309245.1 Deltaproteobacteria bacterium
TTTTGGCTACGGCAAGAGATTCTTCAAACTTGGCATAAGCCTTTTTGAACTCGCCTTTGGAGGAATACAGTTGTCCCTGACGATACAATGTCTCGGCCCGTTTAAGCCGGTAAGGACGGGTGGAACAAGAGACCATGCCGATGATGAGAAAAAACGCCAGGAGGCCATTAAAAGGCCGGAATCGGAAGTTGAAATGATTCATGGTCGGTCTCCTTTTATCTTTTTAAATGGCTATCCACATACCGGGCCAGAATTTCTGCGGTGGCCCGGGGCGGACGAACGTCCAGGTAGTTGTCAATGATCGCATGGGCCAATTCGTGGGCCAGCATTCCTTCATTGAGGTCCCTCACATTCACATATACGGAGTTATTGCGGTAGCGATACCAGGCCCGTATCCGGCAGCGCCCGCCGTAGATTGTCTTATAGGCCTGATGCAACTGTGCACGGTTCTGGTACACTCGAATAGACACTTTTTTCATGGGTTTTCGCATGCCTAGGATTTGTTGCGCCCTTTCAAAGATGATGTCCACCTTTCTGACTACCATTGATCGCAGATCCTTGATGTCACCGGGCTTGAAGAGTCGGATGATGCCCCAGTTTTTTCCGGGAAACCGGATCCTGGCGTTCAACTTTGTCAAGTCCTTTGGATCCTGATACCGGATGACGGTGTGCGCGGTTTCCAGCTCCTGCCACGCAGCGTCTTCATACGGATCTGCCAGGACCACATCCACATGGGTCCAAAAGAACAGGCCGACTATCAACACAGGGGCAAGTCGCCATATGCAAGAATTTTCCGTCCGCATGTTTAAAGCATCTCGGATCCGAGCTGGTTTCCCTCCATAAACCCTCTTAAGAAACTCAATTCAAATTGCGGTTCACGCATTAAGAACATACGCATGTTCTCAAGCCCGAAGGGCGCAAAACACGAAAGATTGAAAGCACGAAATAGAAAAACCTTCCATGACAGGCCCACGATCATGTCCTAAATTCCGTTGATATGTTGCGACGCAACGTGTCTAATTGCTGAACCAATGTCTCCGGGACCCCCTGTTCTTCCGCTGCATCTCGAATGCGTTGTACATCTTCTTGGATGCGCACCATTTTTTCATGCAAAGAGGTGATCATCGCATTCAACGATTCGGCCATATCCTTGCCCTGATCGTTTTGTCTTAGTGCCATCCGCTTGGTCAGGTCTCCACGGGCAATGGCATGAAGTTCTTTTTCAAAGCGGAACAACGGTCCTGCGATTTTGTGGGAAACGAACAGCGTGACCCCGATAGCTGCGGCGATAACCAGTGCCAGGGTGATCAGGTTCGTGTAAAGCATCGCTGGCAAGATGGCTGCGGCGGTATCCGTGATTCTGAGCGTTGAATGTTCAAAAGAAGAGGTGAGGGTGCCGCGTGAAAAAAAGTAGAGAAGCGTAGAGGAAAGCGCCACAGCGATTAAAAGTAGGGCACAGAATTTCAACACAAACCTGATCTGAAAGTCCTTCTTGATGAAATACTGTTTTCGCCGGTTGAAATCCGGTTGTTGAGACATGGCCTTTCTCCTTTTCCCATCACAGCAAGGTGTCGTCGATTTTGATGGTCGCCTTTTGCTTCAAGGCCTCAGTCCAGGCTTCCAGTTTTTTAGTTTTCTTTTTTCCCTTGATTTCTTCGGCAATCGAGTCCCGAATCTCCGACAGTGGCGGCACCATCGGGTCCTGATCGGCCATCTTCTTGTATTGGGCCTCAATTTCCTCCTCGGACACATAGATCGTGGCGGCGATTTGCCGACCCTTGATTTCGATGAGGCTTCTGATCAACGTCGATTCCCAATAGCGCTGGATCGCATGGACAAACTCCGGTGTGGTATCCAGCTTCATCTTTTTGGCTTCCTGGATCAAAAGCTGCTTTTTGATCAGCTCTTCAAGGAATTCCTTCTTGGCCTGGCGGGTGAGCTTGAAATCCTTATCGAGTTCCAGTTCTTCGGCAAGTTGGGTCTCAAAGTCGTCAAGCGTCAGGTCGTAATCATTGATTTTTGCCAGGACTTTCGGCCGTTCCGGCTGTTTCTTGGAGCAGCAGGCCACCGTGGTTGACAGCAATGCGATAAGAACGACGGCGAGTCCGTGTTTCATGGTGGTCATGACCAACCTCCCTCCTGTGTCCAAGGCCCGTTCGAGGCCATTCCAGGCTCCCGCTGTGGCCCATTTTCTGTATATTGGGACAGACTGGAGTGAATAATTTATGCAAACATCACACCGCTGTTCGTCACTGATTTCTTGCAACGTTCCAATCCGCCCCATTCCGGGGACTACCCGAAGCCCCACGCCATGTTGGAGAAGTGCTCATCCGCATGTCGGCCGGGAAATTTTTCCTCTTCTTTAGCCGGCATCGCCTTAAAAAGACCTCCTTGCCACTCAGCGTGCCATATGAACCTATTTAAACCATTGCAAATAATAGCGACTTTTGCAACGCTAGGGTTTATTGTATATATATTTTTGGTCTCAAAGTCGTGATTGAGAAAAGGCTATGATGAACTCCGGAGAAAATCACGTCTTGTTGGAGGTTGAAGGCCTCAAAAAATATTTTCCGGTGCACAGGGGCTTTCTCCAGCGCGTGGCGGGATGGGTGAAAGCGGTTGATGAGGTGAGTTTTGAAATTCCTCGCGGAAATACCCTCGGCCTGGTCGGTGAGAGCGGTTGTGGCAAAACGACTGTTGGGAGAACGATTCTAAAACTCGTTGAACCGGATGCCGGGCGCATTGTGTACAACGGCACGGACATCAGCAATTTTACGCCACAACAAATGCGGCCGTTGCGCAGACAATTGCAGATTGTTTTCCAGGATCCGTTTGGCTCACTGAATCCGAGAATGACGATCGGCGCATCCATCCAAGAGGGATTGCGCACCCGAGGGATCACGAATCGCACAGATCGCAAGGCACATCTGGAGTCGTTGCTGGAGATGGTCGGTATCGCTCCCACGGCCGCGGATCGCTATCCCCATGAGTTCAGTGGAGGACAACGCCAGCGCATCGGCATCGCTCGGGCCTTGAGTGTTAATCCCTCTTTGATTGTATGTGATGAGCCGGTGTCCGCGCTGGACGTATCGATCCAGGCGCAGATCATCAACCTGCTTCAGGACCTCCAAGAGGCGCTCAAGATCAGCTATCTCTTCATCTCTCACGATCTCAATGTGGTCGGATATATCAGTGACGTGGTGGCGGTGATGTATCTGGGGCAGATCATGGAATGTGCGCCGGTTGATGAGCTTTTTGACAATCCCCATCATCCCTACACCCTGGCGTTGCTTTCAGCGGCTCCATCCGGCGATCGTACGGGCCGTCACCTGGAGCAGAAGGTGCTGTCTGGAGACGTGCCGAGTCCTTTGAACCCTCCACCGGGATGCAAGTTTCAGGGCCGGTGCCCCTTGGTGGAAACAGCGTGTCGCAATGAGCGGATCGATCTGTGGGAACCAACCCCGGGGCATTGGGTGCGATGCTGGAAGACTTGATTCGCTCTGACCCAAATCGTTTCGAACCAGCGCAAAAGAGAAAATTCGCCACGAAAGGACGAAAACACGAAAATCTTAGTGTTTTCTATTTCATGTTTTGTGACTGACGCCCTAGGAAGAGCGCTCACCTTCGTGTTTTCGTCCTAACGGCATTCGTCGACGTTGGGGGTTTGTGATGCGCCTTCCCTGGCGAAGCTCGACGTGCCGACTTGAAAGGAGGTACGGTAATACGGTTTCAATTGCAAGAGGCTTTCGCTACGAAGAGTAGATGCCTCCCGGTTGTCCGTCTCGGGGGCGTAACAAAATGTGTCCGTGCACTGCCTCGACCCCCGTTGTCCCGAAGCCGAGCATCGCAGAACGGGTCGATTAGGCGCGCAAACTGTTTGAGCCGCCGAAGCGTAAGCGAAGGCGGGGAGTTTTTGCGCGCCCGGCCCGGTCGAGAAGCGCAGGGGAGTCCGTAGGACCGAGGGACAGGGCGCCCTTTCTTTCTTGTCCCGCCATAGCCTTTGGCGAAGGCGGATGGTTCGTTTTCTTTGGGCGAGCAAAGAAAATGAACGGATTCTTTTATGGGAGCTTAATCCTATTGCAGAGAGTTCTTGAAATCCGCTACAGCCTGGCCACGACCTCATTCAACCGTCTGCAACTTGCCGTCGGAAGGGCCTTGAGGTTTTGTTTCAAAGCGCTCACCGCCGCCGGGATGTAGCGTTGAAAGGCTGCTTTTCCTTTGACCCGACTCAAAAAGGCAAACGCTCCCAGAATCTGCAAGTTGCGATTGACCGCGCAGTAACGATACGCTTCAACGAATCGTGACGTGTCCACGGGCCGGTACGCCTCCAGCCTTTCCATATAGTATGTGACCAGGCGTTCTTGCAGATCGCGGGGCAGACCTACATAGGGAT
>JAFDGP010000231.1 GCA_019309245.1 Deltaproteobacteria bacterium
CACCAGATCGCGGATCCGGTCATAACTCATTTGAAGCAATGAACGGTCTCCGAACAGTCGCAGGAACTGCTTCGGCACCTTGGCTGTACTCAATGGCCAGAACCGGGTACCCACACCACCCGCCATGATCACCACGACCAGATCCAAATCTTTCATTTTCATCTGAGTCTTCTCCGTGTGATGCGTAAAAGCCGTCTCCAACGCAGACCCTCCAGGCGTTCGCCTTCCCAACCCGGACGAACCGGAACAAAAAAATTCGGTAGACACCACCCGGATCCTCCATCAGGGAGTGGATGGTCAAGATCGATACTTAGCCCCAAACAGGAATCAGCAACCCAGTGAAAACCGGTTATCCGCCGGGCGTCTAGGCGCGTCCGAAGTCATCCTCCAGCCGTTCAATGTCATCTTCTCCAAAATACTCGCCGGTCTGAACCTCGATAAAGGCCAGGTCCCGCATCCCCGGATTTGCCACCCGGTGCACAGCCCCCCTTGGAATGTCGACGGACTGTTCCGCTTTGAGCCGGATTTCTTCATCGTCCCGGGTTACGACCGCCTCGCCGCTGAGAATATACCAGTGCTCTGCCCTGCGCTGGTGGCGCTGGAGACTCAACCGTTTTCCAGGATAAACCACAATGCGTTTCACCTTGTGGTCCACCTCATCTGCATACACCTGATAGTATCCCCAGGGCCGATGGTCTTCTTCCAATACTGCACTCATGGACAATCACCTCCCCAAAAACAGAGAGCTTTGTACAATCCGTTCGGCGGTCGGGAAAACACATTTTCCCACAATGTCATATCGTTCAGTAACAATCATCCTGCTTTCAAAACCCCAAGCCCTTCCAGGGCCTCCAATACCATGGCCACGGATACCCCGCGGAGGCATATCGAGTCCTTGCAATTTTGCGCTTCCGTTTCAAAACAGGGCGGGCATTGCGCTCCGCCGGTAACGATCCGAACCGCCTCTCCCATAGGAGACCATCGCCGGGGATCCGACGGGCCGAATACGGCCACCGTAGGAATCCCCAAAAACGCCGCCAGATGGGCCAACCCGGAATCGTTCCCCACAAAACCGCGGGCCGAGGCCATCAGGTCCACCACTTCATCCAGCACATCGGTCACCCGCACATCCATTGGCATTCCCGCAACCCGTTCCTTCAGCGCCGAAAGCAAGTCGCCGTCTGCCGGGCCAATCAGAAACACAATACGGACGTCGGCGTTTCCCAAAACGCCCGCCAGTTCGACAAACCGATCAAGTGCCCAGCGCTTCCTGCGACTTCCCGCCCCGGGGTGAATGACCAGCAAGTCCTTTTTTTTCTCCACAATATCGATCGGCCCGAGCGAGACACCTGATTCGGCTTTGTCACGGCCGTTCCCGTTGCCTCCCAGGACCTTCTCCGCCATCTGTGCCATGACATAGGCTGCGACATGGTCCCGGGACCCGATCGGCGGCCTAGAACGGACAAACGCGACATGGTCATGATAGCGTTTGACGATTTTTTGCAGGTCCTGACAAAGGCCGATGACCACGACCTGTTCAAACCTCTTATAAAACGCCTGCAGGCGGTAATCGGGCTTATCCACAAAAAGTCTCGAAAATCCGCAAGACTCCACTGGAAAAGATGCCTCAGCCACACCCAGTCTCCGGGCGAGGCGTCCGATCTGATCCTGGGCCAACAGGGCCACACCAGCCCCAAGTGCGTGCCTTGCGGCCAGAAGGGCGGGAAAACTCAGCACCACATCTCCCAGGGCCCCTTGATGGATCACCAGAACGAGTTGTTTCAAAGGCCGATCCCGAATCAGCGACCACCAGTAGGACTGGTAGTATCAGGAAGGCCCCGGAGGAAAGCCTCAATACCAAAGCTCTCCTGATGGTCGCTGAGTATATGCCGCCACACCATGGCTTGATTACATCGCCGTTTCCATCAATTTTTTTGATTTGTGGATGAGCACTCGTCAGGTTCTTCAACGCTTAAAACTTTTTATAATATTGTCATCTTTTCCGAACAGTCAACTCGTTTTTTCTTTTCAATCCCCACGGTTAGGTGCTAGAAGTCCGGCTATGGGACAACTTGCAGAAAAACACTTAGACCGAATTCAAGCAACAGATATCGCTTGCGCGGTGCTTTCCGGGGGGCTGCTCTCAGCCTCTTTCCCGAAAATCGGATGGTTCCCGTGCGCATGGATTGCACTGGTTCCTCTTCTTTACGCCGCCCACAACAGGCCGGGGGCAGTCGCCCTTCGGTTGGGTTTTTTGACCGGAATGATCCACTTCACGACGGTCCTTTATTGGATCCCGGCCGTGGTAAATACCTACGGCGGCCTCCCACTGTTGGCGAGCTGGGCGGTGTTACTCATCCTGGTGATGTACCTGAGCCTTTATCTGACGGCCTTTACGGGGCTCCTGGGTATGCTGCACCGGTTGGGGCTGTCGGCCTGTTGGACAGCGCCCATCCTGTGGACCGGACTCGAGTACCTCAGGGGAATCGCACTCACGGGTTTTCCGTGGGCCAATGTGGGATACTCACAGTTTAAGTGGTTGCAGGTGATTCAGATTTCGGATATATTCGGCGTGTACATTGTGTCGGCTATGATCGTGGCGGTCAACGCTGTGCTCTTCGAGTGCTGTGAAGCCATTGTCGAAAAGAAGGCCCTGTGCTGGAAGTCCGCTCTTTGCGTGGGAGCGCTGGTTGCTGCGGTTCTGATCTATGGGGCTTGGCGTATGCCGCAGGTAAACGCTGCGGCACATCGGGCACCTCAGAAAACCGTCAGTCTGGTCCAGGGGAACATCGACCAGTCGAAAAAATGGGTTCCGTCCTTTCAAGAAGAAACGATTCGTCGCTACTGGGCCTTAACGGTTGAGGCATTAGAAAGCGGACCGGACCTGGTCGTCTGGCCGGAAACGGCACTTCCCTTCTATTTTCTTCGCGACGAGCCGGCCACAACCGAGGTATTGAAACACATTCAAACCACAAATGCCTATTTTGTCTTGGGCAGCCCGTCGTTCAGCACGAACGGGCAAGCGGTACGCTATTACAACAGCGCCTATCTGGTCGCGCCGGACGGTGTGGTTCTTGACAGATACGACAAGGTCCATCTGGTACCCTACGGAGAATATGTCCCGTTCAAGAAGGTGTTTCCCTTTCTTGGAAAGATCGTGGCCGCCGTCGGTGATTTTTCGTCCGGCCGAGCCGGGCACGTGCTTTCGCTCAACGGGGCCCCATTGGGGGTGCTGATCTGCTTTGAGGTTATTTTTCCGGACCTTGCTCGGGCCCTGGTAAAAAAAGGCGCTAGATTGATGATCAATTTGACCAATGACGCCTGGTTCGGTACCACAAGCGCCCCTTACCAGCACCTGTCTATGGCGGTATTCAGGGCGGTTGAAACCCGACGTACGCTCGCCAGGGCTGCCAACACGGGAATCAGCGCTTTTATCGATCCGGCGGGAAGAATTCTGGAGCCCACGGAACTCTTTCAAAAGGCCCTGCGCACCCGGCGAGTGCCGCTCATGACCGGCACCACCGTCTATGTGCGTTACGGGGATTTTTTTGCCATCGGATGCCTTGTTATCACCGGCATGTATGTACTCATGGCGATTGGAACAAGGGTTCGGGAAAAATCCAAATCGTGAGTCGCCGGATCGCAGACCGGCGTCCGAATGACAAGAGGAGGACTCCGCCATGTCACTGGAACTGCACGGCAAGATCGAATTTCTTCAAAACAGGCTCGAACAGCTCAGGGGCTATCTTTGACATAGACGCAAAGGCCCAACGCATCCAGGAAATTGAGAGCATCATCTCCAAAAACGGCTTCTGGGAAGCCCCGGAAAAAGCCAAGGGTGTCCTTCAGGAAAGAACGGAGCTTGCCGAAAGCGTGGAGCAGTGGCGCAAGCTTGTTCGCGAGATTGAAGATGCCGCGGTGCTCTTGGATCTGGCCCTGGAGGAAAACGATGAGACGGCGATTTCGGAAGTCGTCGGAACCATCGATTCGGTCGAACGATCGGTCGACAAGATGGCCCTTTCCCGAATGCTCGGCGGCAAGAACGACAACAGCAACGCCATCGTGTCCATCAATGCCGGCGCGGGAGGGACCGATGCCCAGGACTGGGTGGAAATGCTTTTTCGCATGTACATTCGCTGGGTGGAACGAAAGGGATTTAAGAGCTCTATCGTGGACTATCAACCGGGCGATGAAGCCGGTATCAAGAGTGTCACATTCATCGTGACCGGGCCCTACGCCTACGGCTACCTGAAAGGAGAAGTCGGCATTCATCGTTTGGTCCGGCTCTCACCGTTTGACACCAATCACAAGCGGCACACGTCTTTCGCCTCTGTGGCTGTGTATCCGGAGCTTCAAGAAGAGGTCTCGGTGGAAATTGATGAAAAGGACCT